>NZ_PSVX01000054.1:0-25330 GCF_002932695.1 Rathayibacter sp. AY1D2
AGTCCGCGACCGTCACGTCCGTTCTGCACGAGCACGAGCTGACCCTGGACCAGGCGGCGGTGCTGTTGGAGTTCGAGGACGACGCCGACGCCCGCGCGACCCTGATCGAGGTCGCCACCCACGACCCGGCGCAGTTCGAGCACACCGCGCAGACCCTCCGCGACGAGGCCGCGCACCAGGCGCTCCTCGCGGCGACCGCCGCCGAGTACACCGGCAACGGCTTCCAGATCCTCACCCGCTCCGACGCCTACGGCGACGCAGCGACGTGGACGCCGGTGCGGCAGCTGCGCGGCGAGGACGGGAAGAGCGTCACCCCCGAGCAGGTCGCCGCCGCTCCCGGACGCGGAGTGCTCATCGACACCAGCTGGCGCGGCGAGGTCGAGGTCACGCTCCTGGTTCAGGACCCCACCGCCGCCGGATTCACCTACGCCTACGGAGCCCCCGAGCAGCCGCAGACCGAGGAGGAGGCCGAGGAGGAGCGCGCCGAGAAGTCCGCGGAGCGCAAGGTACTCATCGCCAACAACAAGGCGTGGAACGCGGCCGAGAAGGTGCGCCGCGAGTGGATCGCGACGTTCCTCGCCCGCAAGACCCTCCCGAAGGACGCGGATCGCATCATCGCTCTCGGCCTCACCGCTCACCGGTTCGCGGTGTCGTCGGGAATGAGCAACGGCAGCGACCTCGCGCACGCGCTGCTGCGCATCGAGCGCCCCTCCGGCTACCGCGCGGACGCCCTCGCGGCGCTGGTCGAGGCGAACCCCGCGAAGGCCCGCCTGGTCGCGCTGGCCGTCGTCCTCGGAGGCCAGGAGGCGCACACGAGCAAGGAGTCCTGGCGCCGCGGCGACGAGCGCACTGCCGAGCACTTCCGCCAGCTCGCGGCCTGGGGATACGCGCTGTCCCCGGTCGAGCAGGTCGTCACCGGCGACAGCACCCCCGCCGACGCCGCAGGGCTCAGCTAGCCCACCCGGCGGGACCGGCTCGCGCCGGTCCCGCCCCTCCTCTTCTCCCACTGCTGCACAGGAAGGCCGACCATGACCACCACGACCACCGCACCCCGCCCCGCCCACCGCTTCGACCCGTACCAGGAGGACCCGACACTGCGAGCAGCCGAGGTCGCCGTCGACGTCGCGGCCGCGTCCGGCGACGCCGACGCGACCGCCGCCGCAGCGCGAGCGCTGATCGTCGCCGCGGCCGCCTACGGCTGGCCCACCGCGACCGCCCTCGTCTTCAAATACGAGACGACCGGCCCCATCGCCCACGTCTGGGGACTGTGGAAGGTCCTCGACGCCGACCGCCAGGTCCTCCGCGAATGGGACGAAGAGCCCGGCGACATGACGGATGAGTCCGAGGAGGAATTGATCGCCCTCGACCTCATCAGCAACCGCCGCGCGACCCTCGACTACACCGACTTCGGAAAGCCCATCGGCTCCACGACCCTGATCCTTCACACGCTCGCACTCTGAGCGCGTGCGCGGGCCGACCCGAAACGGGCCGGCCCGCACGAGGGGGAGAGCCCCCTCGACCCCCCGGACCCGCGCAACGGCAGCACGGCCAGTGTCGTGACCGGATGCGACGATGGACGCGCTCGCACCCGTCGCGACCGCCGGTCGTCGCGCCTCATCAGACAGGACACCAGCGATGAAGCTCTACCCCGACGTGATCAGCACCCTTCGCGCCCAGGAAATCGACCCTGACGAATGGGCGCGCGAGCACGGCTCGCCCTCCGCCGCACAGTGGGCCGGCGACGAGTGCGGCTGCGCCGACGACCGCTGTATCGGCCACCACCACGACGAGCACGAGGACTGCGGCTGCTTCCCCGCGATGCTCGAGCAGCACTTCGCCCAGGAAGACGCTCGCGGCCACCGGACCCTGGAATGGCGCACCACTCCCGTCAGCGTCGTCGTCTCAGCAGAATCCGACCTGGAGGACTTCGGGCTCCTCGCCCTCGCCGATCAAGATCAGATCGACCTCTTCGCCAGCACCGACGTCGACACGGCGGCGATGACGCAAGAACACACCACCGCCGAAGAGACAGCCCGGATCGCAGCGTTCGCCGCCGAAATGTCCACCGCCGGCTCCCTGAGCACCGAGCAGTACGAGCAGCTCGGAGAGATCCACCACGCGGTCCTCAACCGCGCCAAGGGCGCAGGCGACCCCCGGTACGACCTGTACCGCGCGACGGAACGGCTCTCCCGCGCCATCACCGAGGTCTGGGACCGCGACGTCGCCGCGTACCAGGACGCCTACCTCACCGTCGTCCGCGACACCCTCACCACCCGAGGTCTCACGACCGGCATCAAGGTCGTCGCCTTCGCTGACCGCGACACCGGAATCTACGACGAAGACCTCGCGCACGACCTGCGCGACGTCGCCCTGCTCACCACGCCCCTGCCCGTCATCGGAGCACCCGGGGACGAGCGCAAGATGACGGTCGACGCGCTACGCGCCGCCGGCCTCAGCTACATCGAGCGCGCCCGCGCCGTCGTGTCCGCCGAGGCTGCAGCCGAGTAGCGATCAGCGGCGGGGCCGCGGCTTGTACTTCTTCCCCGCCCGGATGTTCCGGTTCTCGATCACCCCGACCACCGTCAGGCCGGCGGCCACGGCGACGATCAGTACCCACCCGAGCACGTTGAACCACTCACCGGTGAACGCCGCGTACGTCTGCTCGCCGGCGATCGCGAAGAGCATGAACGACAGCCCGAACCAGACCATCCCGTTGCTGATCAGCGCAGCGCGCGCGAGCTTGGTCCGAGGCTTCGACATGCGCCCACCCTCCCACCGGACCCTGGACGTGTCCACGGGGCCGAGGCGGTTCTAGGGTGAGCGCATGAGCACCCCGACGCCCCGCGAGCTGCTGGCCGTTCACGTAGCCGCCGAGCCCTCCGGGATCACCGCGACCTTCACCCTGGGCGATCCGCTCGAGCTGCCACAGTCGGTGGGATGGTTCACCTACGGCATCGAGCTCACCGGCGCCGAGGGCGCCACGGTGAAGCACTTCGGCGTCCGCCTCTCCGACGAGGAGACGAAGGCGTTCGTCTTCGAGTTCGAGAACGCCACCCAAACCAACTACGACGCCACCCACGTCACCGACCGCGGCGCCTCCCTCGTCGCCCGGTTCCCGGACTCCTCACTCGGCGTCGACACGATCCGCTCCGTCACGGGTTTCGCCACCATCGAGGGGGAGGACGTCGCCGCCGGTGTCCCCGTCCAGCTGCTCCGCTAGCGGGGTCGAAAAGGTAGACTGACCCCGCATGGAACAGCCATGCCTGCCGGCCCTCGTGCCGGCTTTCGCGCTTCCTAGGCCAGTTGCGATCGAACGCCTAAGCTGAGTCCGAATCGGAAGAACTCTGCCCGCGCCTGTCGCGTAAACTGAACCCGCCTTCCAGTTCTCTGCCTGCCGGCCCTCGTGCCGGCTTTTTTCATGCCCGGATTGAGCAGACCCCGCTCTCCTGGCCCCCTCCTTCCTTGCACCCCTCTTGGCGGTGCAGGGATCGTCGCGCCCCCAGCGCGACCACAACAGAGCGCGCCCGCGCGCTCGCACCCAGTGGAGGTCCTTGTGATTGACCTGAACCTGCTGCTCGGGTGGCTGAAGAAGGACAAGCCCGCCGCCGCGGCGCTCATCCGTGCCGGAGTCTTCGTGATCCTGGTCGTGACCGTGCTCTGCGCGGTCCTGATCTACATCACGCTCCTCGGCCCGAGCGATGCGCCCGCAGACCGGCTGACCTCCATCCTTCACGGCCCGGCGAAGTAGTCGCCGGCCCAGCCGCTAGCCCGAAAAAGCACAGACCTGCTGGGTGCAGGAGAGCTCTGTCCGCCATCGTCCCGTATGAGGTACCTCTTGCGGGCGTACTGCCCACAGACAGTTGCCGCGCGGCTTGGATCGACTATCCGAACAGCGGGTCGACTGTCCATACCAGAGGAATGATGTTCGCGGCTCCTCCGGCCACGACAGCAGAACCGAGAATGAGCACGTCCCGCCATGCGATCGCAGGGCCCGACGTCGCCGCTCTCTTCACGGAGTCGAGGAGGGCGTCAGCGCCGCGCAGCTCCTGAATCAGCTCGATGGGAAAAAACTCAGACACTGCAGCGGGGTCAACCGGATCGTTGGCCTCCAGATCGATCCGGCGCGCCTCCTTCTGCGCGCCTACGGCGAGTCGTATCAGCCCCCAGACGCTCGCCCCTACGGCGTACACGTTGAGTGCGATGAGCCAGCCGGTCATGACGGACGGCTCGCGTTCGACAGGTCGCTGACTTGCTGAGGGAGCGGGTCGAGTAGGTGCGGTCCGTTGTTGCGGACGCTGTTCACGTCGCGGGACACCTCGTAGTTCTCGAGGTCGTGCGCGACCGCGTACGACTCCCGGTCAAGGAGCTGCATCAGAGCGTCGACGTCGAGGTGCCCGCCGAGCCAGTCGTCGTACCCGTCCGGCGTGATACACGCCGGCATTCGGTCGTGGACCTCACCCGGCGCCACATGCGAGTCGCGGGTGATGATCGCCGTCGATAGCCTCCACTTCTCCGGATCGTCCTCCGCATTCGACGGGTCCGGCCAGGCCGAGACAATGCCCGCCATCGCGAGGGCCGCGTCGGGATCGTAGATGAAGTGCGGCTGCTTCCCCGTCTCCGTCACCGTCCACTCGTAGTAGCCGGCCGCCGGGATCAGCACCCGCGACGTCGCGAACGCCTTCCGGAACATGGGCGAGCTCGCGACCGTCTCGATCCGCGCGTTGATCGGCTGCGGCCGCTGCTTCTTGAAGTCCTTCGCCCACACCGGCACGAAACCCCAATGCACGGTCGGCGCAGACCGCTCCCCGTCGCGCTCCCGCACGACGGTCACCGGCGACGTCGGCGCCACGTTGTAGTTCGGCCGCATACCGGCGAAGTCCCCGGTGAAGAGGTCTGGAAGTAGGCCCTCGGTGTTGTCCTTGACGACGAAACGACCGCACATACGCTCAGCGCTGCTCGAAGGCTTCGGGGTGCCAGGTGAGGGAGTAGGCCAGCAGGGGATCGAGGATGCGGATCTGCATGGTCGCGGCCTTGTTACCGGCGACCTCGAAGACCGGCTGCGGGATCAGGTCCGCGATCTGGATTTCCTCCTCAGTGAACTGCTGCTCCTCCAGTTCTTGTTCGCTCTGGTCCTCAGCGCCAGCCGCATTCTTCTTGTCGAGCGCTGCCTGCATCTGGCGGGAGGCGACGATCCCCATGTTCTTCGCCTTCTGCTCGAGCGCGACCGTTGAGAGGTCGGCCGTGGCCGCGACGAGCTCGCCCACCATGTCCCTCACGGCCGTGAAGGGAACTTCGGCGGGTGAGCGCATCTCGTGTATAGCCCGAAGGATCAGTTGGTAGCCGTCGAGGGACGAGCCGTCCTTCAGGTCGAGGAGGTTGCGGCCGCGACGCGCTGTGAGCCCCACACCAAGGGTGCGCAGCCAGGCGACCGACTGCTCATCTCTGACGAGGCGGAAGAACTCGGGCCAACTCTCCGGCTCGGAGAGCATTCCCACATCGGTGGTGTCGTCCCTGACCCCGTTCACGCGACGGCAGAGGTTGAGGCAGAGCTGCTGCATGATCTGTGGGCTGCCATAGCTCTGCTTGATGAGCTGATTCTTCGTCTCGTCAGTGGCGCGGACGTTGAGGATTTCGAAGCCGCGGTCGGCGATCTGGCGGAGCTCGTCATCGTTCCAGACGGGGACCTTGACGGAGTAGTGCCGTCCGCCCGCGTTGGTGGTCGAGAACGCCTCGTCGTTCTCTCGGCCGGGGAGTGTTGCGAGGACGAGAGTGGCGTTGCTCTCAGTGATCGGGCGGAGCGCCAGAACGAGCTCCCGCCGAGTCTCGGAGTTCGTGACGAAGTGGAAGTCATCGATCACGATCATCGGAGGAAATTTGTCGGACTCCCTGGCCGCTGCCGAAAGAATTGCCAGAGCCTCGGTGACAGCAGTAGGGGCATCCATGTCGTAGGTCGCCCCAGTGCTGCTATCGACGTGGTGCTCCCCGGCAACCGTGCTGCCCCCTCCGATGTTCAGGGCGGTGGGAATCGACACACCAAAGCGCGCGAAGAACGACCACTTGGACTTGTCGCCGCTCACTTTTCCAGTGGTGCTGGAGGATGGGATGCCCAGCTTCGCTACGAGCGCGGCCCACAGCGCCGACGCGCCTCCCGTGAGGTTCTGGCCCGGGACGTAGGCGTAGAACAACGCCTTGGCCATCGTCTCCCTGACGAGGGTGCTCTTGCCGAGCTTGGTGGTGCCCAAGACCGAGATGATCGCGCCGCCCTGCTCCGCCAGGTCCTCCAGCTCCCGCCAGATCTCCGTACGCGTGACGCTGGTGTAAGTGGGGTGCTTCGCCGGGGTGAACACGTCGACCGTCTTGACCATGCGTGAACGCTACCCGCTGCGGGACGGGACGCAGGCGGGATCTGCGACGCCTGCTGTTCCGCAGGGGATCGTTTAGCTGCCGGCCTCCGCGCACACTGTGACCATGACGTCAGCAGAAGTACTCAACGCGCGCCCGCGCGACGACGCGCAGATGGAGGCGCTGTTCAGCTCGGGGTGGCCGGCGTTCATCTCCGCCGACCGCCTCGCGGAGGAGCACCTGCCGCACGTGCGCCAGCGATTCACCCGGTTCGAGCTCGTGGTCCTCGATGACGAGGTGCCGGTCGCTGCGGGCTGGGCGGTGCCGATCCGGTGGGACGGCACCCGCGAGGGACTGCCCGCCGGGTACGGCGACTCCCTCCGCCGGGCGCTCGAAGAGGAGGACGAGGCGACGACCCTCGTCGTCTGCGCCGCGCAGGTGCACCCAGACCGCACCGGCGCCGGCCTCGCCGGGACGCTGCTCGGCGCGTTCCGCGACCTCAGCATCACCGTCGGCTACGAACACGTGATCGTGCCCCTGCGCCCGACGATGAAGCCGCGCTACCCGCTGACCCCGATCGACGTCTACGCGGGCTGGACCCGTGAGGACGGGCTGCCGCTGGACCCGTGGCTGCGCACACACGTGCGGATGGGCGCGAGCGTCCTCGACGTCGCCCCTCGGTCGCAGGTGATGACCGGCACCGTCACCCAGTGGGAGGAGTGGACCGGGATGGCCCTGCCGGCGTCGGGGGAGTACGTCATCCCCGGCGGCCTCTCGACGCTGCGCGTCGACCGCGACGCGGACGAGGGGATCTACGTGGAGCCGAACATCTGGGTGCAGCACCACTGAGCTGGCGGGTGCTGCTCTCGGCCGCGCCATGCGCGCAGCCGAGAGCAGGGCGGCACCGGAGCCCCTTGCCCGGTATGGCCGCTCGCGGCGTCAACGAAGTCCCCACTTCTCGACCGCACCGCACCATTAGACACGAAGTGCCAACGTTGGCGACGCCCCGTGCACCTGGTCGAGCGGTCTCTACTTGCGGTCGCGTCGCGCCTCGCGGCGCATGAGGATCACGAACCCCACGATCACGAACAGGACGACAAAGCCGACCGCGATGAAGGGCAGGTAGTTCAGGAAGAGAACCAGCAGGAACGCTGGCAGGTCGAGAGTCATCTAGGTCAGTTCACGAGCGCGGCTGGCGAGAGCGGAATGGCTACCTCTCAAGGGCAACGGATCCGAAGGACGGGTAATCGGGGCCTTCGTAATTCATGGCGGTGAGGGTTCTGAGCGCCGGCATGATGTGCGCTCCGGGTATTGCGATTTCCTGGTCCGGCTGTTCCGGGTCCAGGGGGCCGATGTCGAAGGAGTAGCCGGCAGTGTCGACCCAGGCGCCAGAGCTGTCCTGCTCCAGTGCACCCTCCTTGAGTTGCAGCCTCAGATCAGATGCGTCACCGGTCGAAAAGTCGGTAAGAATCGCCCAGGTCGATCCGTCCGCCCGGCGCTCGATCAGGACCGATCCTGTCGTCTCGGTCTGCTGACTGACGAAGTCGCCCCTCAGAGGGAGTTGCTGCTCGAATGCGCTGAGCTCAGGGCCATCGGACGCGGCCGGCCCCGGCGAGCCTGCCGAATCCACGCCTGATGATTCGACAGCAACTCTCGATGATTCGTCGCCGGCGGTCTCGTTTGCGGTGCAGCCGGACAGCACGACTACGCCGGCTATGGCGAGCGTGATTCCGATTCTGCTGATTCCCATGGCCCGATCCTGGCATGAGGGCGCCCCGGCCGTCAGGGCGCCGCTCCCTGTGCTGGAAGGGGATCTTCCGGTGCTCATGTCTCGTGCGGTCTGTTCAAGGTTGTCTGCACTCGCGGCGCGAGTGTGGCGGCGTCGGTCCATCTTTCAACCCCAGATCGCGCGGAGTATGGCAACCGCGTCGTCTAGGGAGACGTTCGCCGAAGCGGCGGAGTCCGCGAGGGCTCGTGCGCGTTCTACGACGAGTTGGGGCGCGCGTGATGCTCCTGGGGCGACGCGGGTGCCTGCGGCGGTGCGGGTGACGACGAGGCCGTCTTGCTCGAGGGTCTTGTAGGCCTTGGCAGCGGTGGCTTGGGCGACTCCGAAGTCGCGGGCCGTCTGGCGGACGGTCGGAAGGCGTTCGCCGTCACCGAGCTGTCCGGCTTGGATGGCTCCGCGGAATCGTTCGGTGATTTCCTCCGCGGTTTTGATCGTCAGCGTGGTCACTGTGTCACTCCGTCGAAGGGGATCGTCTCGATGAGCGGCCGACGTGCACGCCGGAGTGCGGCGGCGGAGCGGAGGGTGTCGGTCGCGACGCGGAGCAAGAGTGCGATGCCGATCCCCTGGCCGAGGAATCCGGCGTAGAGGAGAGGCTGCGCGAAGGCGCGGTAGGCGCTGCCGACGTAGATGAGGTTCCCGTCGGCGGTGGTCTGTCCCTCGACTCCGACAATGATCGTTCCGATATCTCCGGCGTGCATCCAGACAGCGCCGAGCGTCGTGATCAGCCCGCCGAGTAGAAGCAGGGTGAAGAGGCGAGCGGTGAGCTCTCGCTCCGGGCGCACGCTGGTGGCGGTCGATCGAGCGCGCAGGGGCCGGTTCGCGTCCGTGCGTAGTGCGAGCACGAGGGCGGCCACGGCGAGGACGAGGGTGATCAGGGTGGCGAGGTAGTTCGGCCAGCCGACGCCAGCGATGTAGCCGTAGTTCGCGTTGAAGGGCATGTAGATCGGCAGAGTGGTGTGCTCGGGCACGTTGCCGAGGAAGAACGCATCTGCCGGCGCGCTGGTGGCGATGACCGTCTGCCAGACCGACGTGAGCGCGAGCAGCGCCGCGATGACCGCGCCGACCCACAGCAGAGGCCGAGAAGCGAACTCGTTCCAGCGACGCTGAGGAGCGACCGCAGCTTCGCCCGGCGCCGGAAGGGGCTCGCGGCGCACCAAGAACATGGCGACCGTCACCACGAGGGCGGCGACGAGCAGCGGGGCGGGCCGGCGCCACCACCCCTCGAACCCGGTCGTGTCCGCCGGGGTGCTCACGTGAACGACGAACGCCACCACGATCACGAGGAGAGCGCCAGCCACTCCCGCCCAGGTCAGTGTCGACGTGCGACGTCCGCTGGTCGGCAGCGAGACGATCCGGCGCGGGTACACCCAGGACAACACGAAGCAGATGAGGCCGAACGTGACCGGAGCGGCGACGGCCGAGAGGAGTTGATACACCTCACGGGGAATGAGCAGTGACATGGGACCTCCACGGCAGACATCAGCGGCGACGACTTCGCCTTGTGCAAGGAAGTTAGCACAATGTTGTGCTAGGAAGAAAGATCAAGGTTGCACCCCTGCCACGCGCCCTGTGCTGCTCGGTCGCTGCTCGAGACGTCCCGTGAGGGGACGTTCGGATGGGGCCAGCTCCGCGGGGCTATGTCGTCGCTGTGATGACCAGAAACGGCCCCACCATCCGTCCCGTATGGGGGTCGTTCACCGGGATGGCCCGAGCTCGAGCGCAGCCCGCTTGCGGCGGGAACGGATCCTTCGGAGAACGATGCCGGTCACGAGGAATTCGAGCCCTGTCGGGATGGTGCCTGCGGTCAGAAGGACGGCGTGGAGCGCGAGGAGGAGGTGGTCGATGGAGGACAACCAGGTCATCGACAGAGGGCCGAGGACGTCCGTGATCAAGAAGGAGAACAGGGAGACGGCCAGTCCACACCAGGCGAGGCTCACTGCGGCAGGAATCAAGGCGAGCGAGACGCGGCGACGCGGATGTCTCCGGGCCACTATGTGAGCGGCGACAGCGGCGAGGGCGATCCACGTCCCGACGCCGATCGCACCGAACGCGATACCGAAAACTCCCTCAGACGGGTCCGAGTCGGTCACGCCCGTGGCGACCATGAAGCTGCTGAGCATCAGAATCAGGGCTGCTATTGCGGTGGCGAGTCCCACGCCGGACCAGGTGATGAGGGTGTCCAGTGAAGCTTCGGGTGCTGTAGTCGAGGTCGTCGGAGTTGCTGAGGCGGGAGTGCTAGTCACGATCGGGGGTCCTCGTTGGTAGCGGGAAGGACGTGGCTCATCGTGCAGTCACGGTGAGGTTCAGTTCTTCTCCTACGCGCAATATCTCGTTCGAGGGGAAGCGGAACGGGTTGAGGTAAAACAGGTCATCGTCCGTCATGCCGAATCGTGCCGCGACGTCCTCTGCGAGGTCGTCGCGAGCGACGCTGTATGACGTTGGTACTCCGTTCGTCGTTTTCGTCTCGCCACGTGCTGCTGCGCGCGGGCCGGTGTCCTGGGCGACGAGTGTGCTGCGCTGGGGCTCCACACTCCACTGGATGTCAGCGATGGCGATGATTTCCGTCGAGCAGTCCGGGTCGTTCTGCGGTCGGGTCGTGAGGACGAGCTGATCGATCGCTGTCGGGTCGCCGCGGAACTCGGCGAGGTTCCGCCACGCCTTGTAGGGCTTTCCCGACTCCGCGTCCGCGAGGCGCATCGGGAAATCAACGTTGAAACAGGTGGCACCCTCATCGATCGGATCCAGCGCCCCCATGACCGCGACGAAACCGGAAGAGGATTCTGTTGCGGCGGGGATCGCGAGCGCGTCTGACGCGAGGGCCAGCCGACCGTCTGCCGCACTCAAGCGAATGACGCCGGCCGTCCCATCGCTCCCCGCGAACGTTGCCACGCCAAGGTCGCCGGTGAGCGCAGCGTCGGAGCTGCCATCCGTGGGCGTAACCGGAGCCGGCGGCGTGGGCTGTGGCGTGCATCCCGTGATGACGATCAGGCATGCTGCGACTACGACCGTGCTTCGCGCCCTCGAGAATGTCCCCATCGGCTCAGGGTAAGCGGTCTCCTCACTCCTCTCTTGGTGGGCAGCGTTGGCGCCTTCTCCTGTAGCGCTAGGGATGATCGTCTACCGGGTGGGTTGGTTGAAGGATTCTCTGGCGTCGGTGATGGTGCTTCCGTCGCGGAGCGTGAGCGTGACGGTGAAGGTCGGCTCGGGTCCGCCGCGGCCTGACCCGTCTCCCTCTGTGAGGCCGGTTCCGGGCCACCAGGCGGCCCAGTGGCCGTCTGTGATCGTGGCGATGACGCTCGTGCCGTCGTCGGTGCGGATGGTGAGTCCGGTCACGTCCGAGCCGACGTCGCCGCTGGTGAAGACGGCGGGAGGGAGGTTCTCGCCGGCGAACTGGCTGATGCCTCCCTGCGTGTATTCGTCAGCGAGCGGCGTGAAGCCGCCCTCGCTTCCGGTGGAGCTGATGAGCGCCCTCCCGGCATTGCTCGTCCCTGCCGGAATCTCGATGAGGCACGCTCGCTGACTGGGCGTCGTGTAGGAGAGCATCACCCAGTCGCCGCGCCGTTCCCCGATCGCCGGCTGCCCGAGCTGCTCCGCATCACCTGACGCACACGCAGCACCGGCGACGGTCAGGTCGGACGCGCTGGCAACCTCCGCGGCCGACGTCCACGAGGCGTACGCGCGGGAGTCGACACCGGACGGCAGGACGGCGAGAGCGACCCCCAGCGCTGCGGCCGCGAGCCCGGCGGGAAGGACGAACTGCCATCCCCGAGGACGCCGAGCGGCGGGCTCCCGAGCGGCCACCGGATCGCTATGGAGGATCATCTGGAGCCGCGCTGCAGCGGCCTCGCGAGCCGGGCCGTCGAGCTCGTACTGGGCGGCCGGGTCGAGGTCTTTCGTGGCGAGGAGTTCGGGCGTGGTCATGATGCCTCCAAGGCGGGCGAGTCGGCGTGGTGCTGGTGCGAAGGGGGATCGAGTAGTGCCCGCAGTGCGGTGCGTGCTCGGTGAAGGCGCAGCCGGAAGGCGACGGCGGTGATGCCGAGCACTCCGGCCGCGGAGGGAGAGTCGAGTCCTTCCCAGGCCGTCAGCGCGATCGCTTCCTGGTGCTGCGGTTTGAGCTGCTGCCACGCCTGGTAGAGGTCGAGCCGGGTCGCGATCGCGTCCTCCGGTGACCGCGCGGCCGCGTCGGTGTGAGCGGCGACCCGGATCGCGAGCGCGGCGGTGCGCTGCTGACCGCGGAGGTCGTTGAGGAGGCAGTTCCGGGCGATGGTGAACAGCCAGGCACGCGCGGGCTCGTCCTCCGACGGCGCGGTGTCGTGTCGGCGCCAGGCGATCAGGAACGCCTCGTGCGCGAGGTCGGCGGCACGGTCGGGGTCAGTGCGACGCCTCAGGAATCGGACGACGCTGACGTACTCGCGCTCGTACAGCTCGGAGAAGCTCGCCTCGCGGGCGGACTGTGGTGGGCTCATACCTGGGACATGTCCCCAGCCGAGCTGCTGTTACAGATAATCGACCAGTTGATGTTCAGTCCCACTCCGGGACCTCGGCTACGGAACCGCTCGCGAATGATGAAGCCCGAGTTCGGCACGTCAGGCGCCGAGGGCGCCAGGCAGTTTCCTTTCGAGTCGCGCTGCTCGGCTCGCGGCGAGTCCGATCGCCAGCAGCACGCCGCACACGATGGGGAGCTGCAGTCCAGCCGGTAGCGCTGGGTACATCGGGAAGAGCACTGCTCCGAGCACCTCAATTCCGATCAGCAGGACAGGCAGACCGATGAGTACGAGCGTCGAAACCGCGGCGGCGACTCGCCCGCGCCAGGGGAGCGCTGTGAGCAGGCCGAGCGCTGCGATAGGCGCCGCTGTCGAGAGGCCGGGACCAAGCCACCCAGCGGACGCCGAAACGAAAGCGATGATCAGTTCCGCGGCAGAAGCCGCCAGTGCCATGCCGCGGGCGGCACCTGTTCGTCCGGCCACCGCGAGCCCGAGCGCGACAACGAAAGCGGCTCCCGCGAAGACGGAGGGATTGGTGAACGGTCCGATCGCGCCGGGATAGTTGATCCCCGGTGACCAGTTGACCGTGAAGTAGAAGATGAAGAACGCCGTGGCGAGAGCGAGCGGAATGATCGCGGCCGGCGATCGGCCAGCGTGCGAACGGAAGTGGTGACGCACCCCACCGACCATCAAAGTGACTTGCTGTCCGAGCGTGGGTCGGGACCGGCCTGCGTCGTCGGCTTCGTCCAACAGGATGCCGAGCAGCACCTCACCGTGCTCCGCCCTCCACACGGGCGGGTACCAGCGCAACGCGCGTCGGAAGCGGTCGGCTCGGTAAATGTCATCGTTCGTCGTCATGCCGTTCTCCAATCGGGGGCGTGGCCAGGTCGGATCGCTGCGGTGGGAACGAGGCCGAGGTTCGCCCGTGCTCGGCGCGCGCTGGCTTCCATGCGGTCGACCTCGACACCGAGCGCAGTACGGCCGGCGTCGGTCAGTCGGAAGTAGCGACGGACTCGACCGTTGATCCGCTCATCTCCGTCGGAGGAGATGAGCCCCTCTGAGTCGAGCCGTTCGAGTGCGGCGTATAGCGTCGTCACTCGAAGGCGCACGCGATCCTCGGACTGCTCCTCGATCTCCTGGAGGAGCGCGTAACCGTGGCGCCGACCTGTCGCCAACGTGGTCAAGATCCAGAACGTCGTCTCTCGCATCTCCCCGGCCATGATCCGAACCATACTCCAACGCTCGCACTATGAGTCACCCAGTGTCTCCACTGCACTCGTGCGCCAACACTCGGCGCTACATTCCGGGAATGACCAATCGCACGCTCGGCAACGCGTACACGGCCGTCCTTCTGATCGTGGGTGCGGCAACGACTTTCATCGGCGCGTTCACCTCAGGGTCAGTGTGCGCCACCGCCGCCGTCGCCTTCGGTGCAGCGGCGGTGACGGCGGGGCTCGTACTCATCGGTATCCGCTTGACGACCCCCACCCGTTAGTCGCGCGACGAGACGACTCGAGGAGCGGTCCCGTAAGGGGATCGTCTACCGGGCGGGTTGGTTGAAGGATTCTCTGGGATTGGATACTTGTTCTGGTCGACCCCTTCGGTGATCTGCCCTTGTTTCGCACACTTGACACAAACCCTCGCCCCTTTGTATCGTCTACTCAACACAAAGGGGACGGTCATGGGTAACTGGGGCTTCGCGGAGATCACGTTGGTCGTGATCGGTGTGCTCGTCGTGGCGAGCGTCGTCGCGGGAGGAGTGTCGCTGCTGACTCAACGTCGACAGCCGCCTGCCGTAGTGCGCGCTCATCGCGTCGGCGTCGTGCGGATGGTCACCTCGGTCGCCGCCGCGCTCGTCGCTTTCGCGGTCGCGGTGCTGATTCACATAGCGAATCCGCGCTTGGAGTCGGTGCCGTTCCTGCTCGGGCTGCTGCTCGCAGCGGCTGTAGGGCTCGGCGTGTTCAGTGTGATGCCCGTGCCCTCCATCGATGGAGCGATGAGGCGACGCACGGCGAGCGTGATGCCGAGACGACTTTCGGATTACTCCACGGTTCGACAACGCGCGACCTTCGCCACGATCGCCTCGATGACTGCGCTCATCGCACTCCTGAGTGGTCTGCTGTCGAAGCCGGCGGACGATGGTCGCTGGATCTGTCCGGTGATGTTCTCGGACCCCTGCCTCGCTGGAGGGCCGTTCCTGTTCCCGGGATGGCTCTTCGCAGCGCCGGCTCTTCCCCTGATCGGTCTGCTCGTCGTTGCCGTTCGGCACGCTCTGCGCCGCGTCGTCACCTCTCCCGCTACCGCTTGGCCCGAGCTCAGCGAAACAGATACCGCGTTGCGGCGCGGCGCGGTGCGGCTCGTTCTTCGTGTTGCCAACGCCTCACTCCTACTCACGATCACGGTCTTCCTGGGCTCGGCGGCGCTTCCGCTGATGAACGCACCTGTTCTCGAGACGGGCATGACGCCCGATTCGGCACAGCTCGCGGGGATCGTTGGACTGGTGCTCTTGGGTGTTGCCGGCGTCGTGTTCCTCGTCGGCATGGTGATGGCGGTACTGGCCGCCACGTCTCTGGCGCGCCTTCCTCGGGGTGCCGCTGACGTGTCGACGGTGATGGCGTGATGAGCATCGAGGTCGACGCTGACGATCCTCGACCGCCCTACGAGCAGATCCGCGCAGCGTTGGCGGCAGAAATCACGTCTGGCCGGTTGCAGGCAGGCCAGCGCCTCCCGACCGTTCGACAGATTGCGGGTGACCTCAGAGTGGCGGTCGGTACGGCAGCGCGCGCCTATCGGGAACTGGAAGAAGCGGGCCACGTCGAAACACGACGCTCCCAGGGCACCACAGTCAGACCCGGGCGAATCATCGCCATCGACGTCACCGCAGCTGTAGAAGCATTCGTTCGGGACGTGCGGCGAGATGACGTCGAGCTAGCGGACGTGCTCGCCGCCATAGAGAAGGCGTGGTCGACGAAGCGGTAACCACCAGGGGGCGGTCGTTCACCGTTCCGTATGGGGATCGTTCACCGAACGATCGATCGCCCTAGTGAAGCAGCTAGCTGCGCGGAGAGGTGTCCTTGTGCCAGTACGCGGCAACTGCCGAGGTTCGCCGCACTACTGCGTCCGCCGAGGCGGGCGCCGGCCACAGATACAGCGCGTACCGGTCAGGCGCCGGATGCTCTTCGTCGGCGACGTCTTGTCGCCGGCCCTCTTCCATGCCGGAAGCGCACCACCGGGCCCGATAGGCGGGCGCGGTGAGCTGGAACGACGCGGCGGGGTCCCCGGACCATCCGCTAAGCACCGCATCCGGTCCTTCGGGTTGGAAACTCGCCTCGACGATCTCCTCCCACAAGCCGAGCTCAGGCGCTGTGTCCAACGTGCTGACTCGAACCGGCACGTGCCCGGTGTGGATACCTGTCCTCATGAAGAGGGCGCCGGGCACACTCGCTCCGCACAGCCCATTCTCTTGTCCGTCGAACGCATCACGAGGATCCTGAACCGACGCAGCGCCGGTTGTGAGTTGCAGCTGGGAGTAGTGCGTCCACACGGTTCCATCGAAGACAACTGGCATGACAGCCATCCTCCTCGACATTCCCAACGTCGCGTCCCATACGGAGATCGCTAATCGGACGTCTTGCTCCTCACGCTCCGTCAGGGGAGACGGTGGCGGATATCCGCCGCGTCCGTTCGATGATCAGGATGTCGGTGACTCGGATGCCGAGCGCGGTGAAGAAGCCGGCGACCGCGTTCCAGTAGAGAGTCCACAGGATAAGGCCGCCGACTTCGTTCTGGTCGTCCCGGGGTGGAGCCCAGTCGGCGTTGGCGGCGCGGACCTGCCAGATCACAGCGAGGGCGATGCACAGCAGGCTGGCCCCGAGGCCGAAGGCGAAAAGGATCTTGCTCCCGGAGTTCGTGCAGCCGAATCTCCACAGCACGTTCCTGACAACGATGAGCGACACGGGGATCGCTCCGAACGAGAACGTCCACTGCTCCCACGTCACGAGATTGACCCCGTCTCGCAGCGAGCCGGATCGTCGGCAGGTGCCGTCGTCACTGTTCGGAGAGCGGGGGAGTGGTCGCGATCATTTCAGGGGAAGGTGTTTCGTAACCGCCGATGATGAGCGTGCTGGTGTCCGTCCAGCTCGGCTCGGAGTACGCGATCGGCTCGGGGCTTCCCGCGCCAGGTCTCGCGCTGGTGATCCCGATGGCCACCGCACCCACGGCGAGGAAGCCGGAGACCAGCGCTGCAACCGTCACGGTCAACACGGTGGTGCGAAGCGTCTGCATCGTGCTGCCCCTCGAGTAGGTCGAATGGTGGGGAGCGTACCAGCGCAGGCGCCGGCGACGCCGTGCTACCGGTCCCGTATGGGGATCCTCGAGCGGGCAGTAGCGAAGCGGTTCTCGTCTGAGACGATCGTGCCGGATCGGACACCACTGAGCATGAGCACGCCACCAGAAGCAGCAGCACCCGCGCGAAATGCTGCGGCGCGCACCGATGACGCCGGCCTGATGGACGGCGCGCGACGAGGCGACCGGGCGGCGTTCGGCCGGCTCTATGACCGGCACGCGGCGACGACCTATCGCTACGCCCTCAGCATCGTTCGCGCGCCCACCGACGCCGAAGATGTCGTGCAAGACGTGTTCCTCACCACGTGGACGCGGATCAACGATGTCGCGATCGTGGACGCATCCACCCTTCCGTGGCTGCTCACCACCGCCCGATTCACCGCGCTGAACCTCCTCCGAACCAAGACCCGTGCACGGAACCGCACCGAGAACGCAGACCTATCGCTGCACGCGGATCGACGCGGCACCCCTGACGAAGAAGTCGCAAGACGCCAGCTCGCCGCAGCGATCGAGGAAGCCGTCTCCGAGCTCTCCGACACCGATCAAGCGCTGTACTACCTGTGCATCGAGCAGGGCAGCAGCTACGCCGACGCCGCAAAAGCACTCGGCTCCACCCACGGCGCCATCCGCAACCGGCTCAGCCGGCTCCGGGCCGCGCTCCGCACCACCCTGCGCCCCTTCGAAAGGGAGAACTGATGACCCACGACCTCGGCCCCACCACGACACAGCTCACCAGGATGCGCGCCACCATCTTCACCGACATCGCTACTCGCCACCGCTCCACCAAGCGCCGCCGCCTCGTGGGGCTCGGCCTCGCGGCCGTCGTCGCGATCGGCACCAGCGCCGCCGCGATCGTCGTCACGCAGGCCAGCAATGACGAAGCCAACACGAGCTTCGACTGCTACTCCGTCGCCGACGTCCGAGCGGACCACACCACGAGCAGCCTCGTGGACGATGGCCGCAACGCGTTCAAGCTGCTTCCGTTGTCCAAGCGAGTGGACGCCGCTATCGAACGATGCGAAGCGAGTTGGAGCGCCGCCCCCGACGAGCCCTACCCGGGGAGCGGACCCATTGACGTACCCAACCCGATGGTCTGCGTCCTCGCGGACAACAGGCTCGGGGTCTTCCCGAACAGAGCGGGCCAGTCCACCGGCCCCTTCTGCGAAGGACTCGGCCTCTCAGCGCCGGCAGTCGCGGCGTCTGCCGACTGAGCCATCCCACAGAAGGCGTTACGTCCCGTAACAGGATCGCTGGCCGGGTACCTGGAAGGATCACCTCATGTTGCCGGATGCCGAGCTTGCCGTAGCGCTCGAGGATGTCGGGGTGCGGCAGCTTCTTCCGGTTCCGGAGTACGACTACCGGATCGACGACGTGCGGCTGGTCGCTGGTCTGCTCGACTTTCGGCTTGTGCAGGTCGGCGGTCACACGGCTCGGATCAGGATCGCGTTGCCGTCGTCGGGAAATGATCAGCCCTGGATCTATGCGACTCCGCGAGATGCTGCGGACTGGATCTCGCAGCTGCTCGTGTGGATCGATGAAGAGGTGGGGACCGGTGGGCTTTCCGGCGGACGACTCCGAGTTGAGGAGGGCGGCGTGACGTACCTGGTTGTCGCGCCCTACGGCTGGCGGAGGGCCAGCGAGGAGGAGCACAAGCGACTACTTGACGGGACACGCGCGTAGAGGGCGTGCTTCCGCGGCTCGGAGGGGCGGATCAACCCCGGTGACCCGCCCATCCCGAATGGGGATCGTTCATCGGGCCGGTGAGCCGGCGGGTGCTGCTCTCGGCCGCGTTACGGGTCGCGGCCGAGAGCAGGGCGACACCGGCGGCCCCCCCCCGCCGGTCTGTCGCGTGCGGCGTCAGCGAAGTCCCCACTCCTCGACCGCACCGCCCCAGAGGAGCCACCCGCGCACTGCCCGAGCGTCATCCGAGCTGGATGCTGCTGCGCAGCTCACCGCCACTCCGCGTCTCGAGCGTTCACCGGTCAGGTCCGGGCGATGCTCCTGGGGAGTGATGCCGTGTCAGCTGGCGGGGGAGATGTCCGGTGCGACGGTTTCCGGGAAGTCTGCCGGGGTGTGCGCCGTCTCGTGGGTGAGGGTGTCGACTGACCAGGTGCCCGCGTGTAGGCGCAGGGTCGCCTCCTGCGGGAAGGAGTAGGCGTACTCCGGAGCAGCTTCTCCGGTCTCGTACGGGCTCCGCTGAAGGGTCGTGCTCTCGGTGAACGTCACCGTGGCCGAGTCGCCCGTGATCTGCACCGAGTCCAGCGACACGTCGGTCTCGAACGCCGTGAAGGACTCACCGAGCTCGAGGTAGCGGTCTCGCTGAACGCGCAGCCGGGCGTCATCCTCCATGATCACCGCAAGCCGCCCCGGCGTCGAGGTCGATTCCGGGACGCCGAGGCCGGTGAGCTGCGGCGATCCTTCGACCAGGCTCTGAGCGTTCCGGTGCTCGAGGTCTGGGATCAGTGCCGTCGCGATCGCCTCGTTCTGCGACGACGAGGATGTGAGGCCGGCGATCACCGCTGCGCCGGCTCCCGCGACGCACACAGCGCTCAGGGCTAGGACAAGCACTCTGGCAGGGCGCACAGCTCTCTCCTCACAGGAAGCCAATGACCGGCTGCCGCGAGCCTATCCACCACGGCATGACTACCCGAAACGGCATGACTACCCGAAGAGGGACAGTGTCGACCGGCCGATGAACGGGCAATGACGACGTCGGTTCGGAGGGCGTACGGTGACCGGCGTGGACGACGCCAGCGACCGAGCGAACCGGTGGGCGGTCGGCCTCGGTGTCGTCGTGCTCCTACCTGCCGCTTTGTGGACGATGGTGAGCAGCGTCCTAATGGGCTTCGCGACGGACTCGTGCGCAAGCGCGAGGCCCTGCGACCGCGGACTGGCTGATGCGGGCATGGCGGTCGGCTTCTTCGGCGCCCTCGGCGTCTCCGTGGCTGTGATCGCGGCGTTCCTCTTCAAAGTCGGGCCGCGCGGGGTCAGCGCGTGGATCCCGTGGACGGGCGTCGGGCTCATCGTCCTCACTGGCATGGCTGCCCAGCTCCTGGTTCAAGCTGCCACCTGAGCATTGTCGCGGCCTTGAATGTGCACGCTGCGGTCCCTGCCTGCCCTAGCGTTGCCTCATGGTCGCGTCTCGGCCTGAAATGCGCAGCGCCGTTCCGAAAGGGGAGTGTCTGTCGCGGGTCATCAAGAAGCCCACCGGCTCTTAGGCTGACCCGATGAGTTCCCCGGCACCGACCCGCCCGTTCGTGGGCGCTGCTCGCGTCGCCGTCGGTGCAGCGGCGATCGCGGTGATCCTCCACACCTACGCCTTGAGCATCGCGGCCGGCGATCCGAATCCGTTCGACTACTTCGGCTACTTCACGAACCAGACCAGCCTCCTCGCGAGCGCGGTGCTCATCGTCGCCGGATCGGTCGCGCTCGCCCGCCGTCCGACGCCGGTGTGGCTGAGCTACGTCCGCGGCGCGGCGACGGCCTACTCGATCGTCGTCGCCGTGATCTACAACACCCTCGTTCCCGGTACCGGAACGGCTCCGCCCTGGGTCAGCGCCGTCCTGCACGTGGTGCTCCCCGCGCTCGTCCTCCTCGACTGGATCGTCGTCGCCGACCGCGGACCGCTCTCCTGGCGCCGGCTGTGGGTGGTCCTGCCCTACCCGATCGTCTGGGTCGTCGTCGTGCTCGTCCGCGGCGCAACCGACGGGTGGGTGCCGTACGGTTTCCTGCTCCCCGAGAACGGAATGCCGTCGCTCGTCCTGCACGTCGCCGGGCTGACCTGCGCGGTGCTCCTCGCGGGCGCGCTCGTCTGGGCACTGAGCCGACGCCGCACCTTCCACCTCATCTAGTTGATGTCCCAGCGGAGTAACTTCTTGACTCAGCTCAGTTCACAGATCAGACACTCACCCGCAGGTAGGGGCGCTGACCGGCCGCGGCGATTGAGGCGAGTGTCGAAGCGAGATCCTCGACGAGGCGGTGCACCTGCTCGGGTGACCATCCCTCGAGCTCGGACGACGCATCCTCCCACTGCCGCGCTGCGGCGGCACGACCCGTCTCACCTGCGGCGTCTAGCGCGCCACCCAGGCCGGTGCTGACTGCGATGACGAAGCTCTCGTAGTCATCGGTCGCCGCAACCGGCTGGTACTGCGCCGCGGGAACCTCGAGCGCTGGTGTCGAGGTCAGGATGCCTTCGAGCTCCCAGAGTCCGGTCGGATCTATGTCGCAGACGAGACCGTCCGATCCCGACAGCGCCGCGCCCGCCTCTTCATCGGAACCAGCACCAAACACACTCGCAAGAATTCCCATAGCAGTCAGCGTCTCACATAGCACCCAGCGTCTCACGTAGCACCCAGCGGTGCGCATGTGGCGGGGGACACGCGGTCGTGCGGTGCTACCTCACCTACGCCGAGGAACCAGGTCCGCAGGCTTCGCACGGCGGCTAGCGGAAGCGGTGACCCACCGTTCGTAGCACTGGAACAGCTGAATCGCGCCGACGGCTGAGACGACAAATCCGATCAGAATTCCCACGAGCAGGACTGGGCTGAGCTGGCCCCCTGTCTGATTCAAATCTGCACGAACGCCGGCCTGAAACTGCAACAGCGAGCAGATCACGGCGATCACAACACCCGACGCGAGCAGGCTCGAGCCCTTGAGCACTTCCACCATGACCACCCTCGGTCGTGAAACTACCGCAGAGTCTCCCACCCGACACCGCCTCGACCCTTATGGAGATCGTTCAATGGGCCGCTGCCGGCGGGTGTTGATCTCAGTCGCGCTGTGCGTCGCGGCCGAGAGCAGGGCGACACCGCCCCCCGCCGGGCTGTCGCGTGCGGCGTCAGCTCAGCGATGCCAGGATCTGGCTGGCGAGTGGCAAGCGCGCTAGGTCTCAGGCGGGTATTCTCCGCGCGTGGACCTGAATGACCGATCGAGCGCGGAGTTGGAAGAGATGATCACGGCAGTGTGCCGTCGAGTGCGTCGACGAGCGCGGGCCAGTTTTGACTTCGGTCTGGCGGCCGGTCTCGCGGGAGGCCTGCTGCTGGGCAATCTTTTCTTCGGGGGCCCCTCCACGCAGGCTCTTACCCCGATTTCCGTCGGCTTGCTCGTCATTACGGCGCCGCTCGCGGTAATCGCTACCTACATGAACACGGTGAGGCGTGCCCCGGACTTACAAAGCATCCATGACCTGCAGGAGATTCTCTTGCGCCGAGAATCTGCTTCCTGAGCGCGCCAGGTCCACATCGAATCGTTAGGCTTCTCACCTGCTGTCTGGCGACCCTCCTCTCGGCCGCGGTTGTTAACCAGTAATAGGGTCGGCTGGTGGTCGTGCCGTGCCGTCATACTGAGCACGTGTCCATCAGTTCGCGGGTGTTGCGTTACGCATCCGCCTATGCGCTACTGCTCGTCGTCGTCGCGATCGTGTTGCTGAACACGTGGCCCGACTTGTGGGACGAACCACTCGTTCTCGTCGTCCTCGTTCCACTCATGATCATGGCAACGGCTTACCCGAGCTTGCGTCACCAGCTTCCTCCTGAGAGGAGCGTGCGCGAAGGGCAACAGGAGGGCCGTTCCATCCGCGCCGCTGCGTCCAAGGGCGCTCACTCCGCTGACCTAGAGCCGGACGAAGCGCCGGGGCTTTTCGACTCGCCCGCTCGCCAAGCACTCATGGCAGCAACAGTCACCGCCGCCGTGGTGATCGTGCTGGCTCTCATCAGCGTCGTGCAACCGGCGCTAGATCGAGGGTGACGTCACTGTCGCTCCTGGAGCCAGGAACGTCCAGTTACGGGATCGTTGACCGGCAGAGGGGGCGCTGCGCTATGTCGTCGCTCGTTCTTCCTTCGACTCGGTGATGAGCTCCTGCTTGCGTTCGGCTCTGAGCGCGACGACGGTTCCCGCGAGAGCGAGTGCGGCGGCTGCGGTGAAGAGGGCGGTGGCGTCCCACCTGTAGTGACGGATGGTGATGCCTGGTGAGGTCTCGCTGGCTGCGTAGGTGCAGGACAGGCCGAGCGGGTAGAGGATCTTCTCGCCCGACACGCGGCTGGAGTAGAGGTCGATCCCGTCGGGGTACTCGCTGTGCTGGCACTGCACGGCGGCCGGGTCCCAGCCGGTCTGGATCCAGCCGATCGTGTGGGTGAGGAGGGCGACTGGGGTGCCGATCACCATCGCGAGGATGCCGAGGGTCTTCGCGGTCCGCAGTTCCATCCCGTCAGAGTAGGGCGGACGCTACCCACCACGCGCGTCCCGAAAGGGGATCCCCATACGGAAGGGTCCGCCGGCACCAGGCCCGTTGGGAAATCGGGCTCTAGTCGAAGAGGATCTTTCGCACGTCCTCCACGAGGTTCTCGACTGCAAGCTCAGGCAGCGCTCGGCTGAGAAGGTCGCCCCGCCTGATGACGATCATGGGTACGACGACCTCTCCAGTCGGCCCCTGAGCAACGAGCTCGATCACGCGGTAGATCCGGGCCCCGTCCTGCAGCAGACCAGGCCGAACCGCCATAACGCGCTCTCTCCGCAGGACAATCACGGCGCGAGGACGAGAGGCACCCATGAAGAAGCGGACCGTCGAGCTCTGATCGATGGCCATCGTCGCGGAAACCCCTGGGATGATCCGGCTCCGCATCCCGAGGTCGCGAGCCGCAACAGCGAGGGACGTCTTGGTCACGATGGGAACGAGCAATGATCCCGGACGCCTGCGGAGGATCTCGCTCTCGCGTTGCACAGTCCGTCGAGAGACGACCGATCCGCCCACTGCGATGATCGCCATCGCCCCGATGATTCCGCCGATCATCGCCAGCCACGTGCTGCCGGTTCGGGAACTGTGGGTCAGCGCATAGGCATTGACGATCAGCCCCACGACGACGACGAGGAGCGGCAGGAGGAGGACCCGCGGCCTGCCCTCAAGAGGTCGGCGCGTCAATCGACACTCCTTCGGGATCGGCAGCACTGGTCAGACGATGCGATGTCCGTCACGGCCGGAGGGGAAGAACGAGTGAATCGCGGATCGACTCTAAACCGACCCGGCAGGAGGTCTAAGCCGCCCCGCTGCGCGATCCGCTGGCTGGCCCCGCGCCATCGTCGCAGCGCTTCATGCCAGGGCCACTGCGGCGTCCTGCGATCGGCGAGGATCCGTGGCGTGAGTATCAGTATCGACGGCGAGCACTACGTACTTCTGCGGAGCGCCTTCTGGGCCGAAACGTCGGTAGTCAGTGGGGTCTACGGCTGCGCGGAGCGGGCCTGGGAAGCGGCACGGGCCATGGCGGACGCACCGCCCCGACCTGATCGGTGGGTTCTTGAGACGTGGAGCGGCGGTGAGCTGCGCAGCAGCGTCCAGCTCGACTGACGCTCGGGCAACGCGCCGGGGGCTCTACTGTGGCGGTGCGGTCGAGAAGTGGGGACTTCGCTGACGCCGCACGCGACAGACCGGCGGGGGGCCGCCGGTGTCGCCCTGCTCTCGGCCGCGACGCACAGCGCGGCAGAGAGCAGCACCCGCCGGCTCAGCAGCCCGCTGAACCATGGTTCACCGGCACGCAGGGTTCTAGTTGTCCTTGACTCTGCGACCCGCGCCGCGCCCGTCTCCGCCGGCAATCCAGTCGTTGACCGCTCGAGCTACGTGAGTGTTGTGACTTGCGGCCCATGAGGGATCGTTGGATGCGGATGTGAAGGCGATCATCGGTGTGTGCCGGATGCGGCCGTGACGGTCGCGCCAATGCAGGACCATCAAGCCGGCTTTTTGGCGCACTCGGATGGTCTGGTCGCGAGGGACGCGTCGGGACCACCAGACCCCGTGGACGGTGAGGTCGTTCTCTCGCAGGCTGACACCGCTGAAAACAACCCACCGCGCAGCGAGCGATATGACGACCGCGAAGATGACGATGAAGACCAGCTGCTCGTCCAGCGCGAGGCCGGGCTTCCATACTGTCGCTGCCGGCACGCAGATCAGAGCTGCGGGCAGGAGTATGCCGAAACGGAGCTGGATATTCGGGCGAAACCGCACGAGCGCTGATTTTAAGGGGCGCCCGCCCGTTCGTCGTCCCGTACAGGGATCGTTGAGCGGTCACCCGAACGCCGATCAGTAGACCGATGCACGCCGCATTGCTACGGCGAGACGATAGAACCCCTGAGAGTCACCGTCTGTCACCATTCGTCGCCCAGCTTGCGGAGACCGTTGTCTTCCGGCAGGGTCTGGCGCGAGTAGTCGTGCAGAACGTCGGGCGACGCAGTTTCGCGTCCGTCACGTTCAGCTTGGCGGATGGCCGCGATGACGACGCATGTCACAGCCACGATCAACGCCGCAGCAGTCGTCAACGTCATCCATATCGGCTGAACGGTTGACCCATCCGAGCACAGCGGGTTCCAGAGGAACCCCTCTCCCGTC
>NZ_PSVX01000055.1:0-24207 GCF_002932695.1 Rathayibacter sp. AY1D2
ACAGTCCCGCGGACGGGACGTAGCACTGCCGGGCGTGCTGGGCGCCACGTTAGCCGACGCATGTAGCGAGAGTCGATGCTCCGTCGCGGATCTCCCGTCCGCCAGGGCCGGCCCGATGAACGAAGGGGGCCCGTGGCCACGCTCATCTACGGACCGCAGAACCTCGAGATCGAATTCGAGGAGCGCGTCCTCGCGCACCTGAAGGTCGCCGTCCTCTCGAAGCTGCGCCGCAACGAAGCCTTCTCGCTCTCGTGGATGGAGGACGCCTCCACCGGACACGGCCGGAGCTCCGTCTGGCTGCACCCGTCGGTGCCGCTGCACTTCCGCTTCACCGAGGCTCACCAGCCCAAGCTCAACCGCGCGTGGATCGAGCAGATGCTCAGCGTCGCCAGCATGCACGGCGAGCTCTCGGTCCTGCCGGAGCCCGAGGAGCAGCGCCAGGGCTCCTGAGCTCCGCCGCTCCTGGGCCCCGCTGCCCCCTGATCGCGCGGCCGTCAACCCCGTCCCCTCTGCGGGGGACGCGAAGTACCGTCGAGAAGACGTCCCCGGAACCATCGGCGGACGTCGACGGACGGAGACGACCATGACGGACACCGCGCGAGCGACCGGCCTGCCCACCCTCACCCCGGTGCGGACGCTCCGCAAGGAGCAGCCGATCGAGCCGCGCCGCGTGCCGGACTCCGTCTCCGTCGGCTCCCAGCCGGTCATCGGCTGCCGGATCGACGTGAGCGGCCGCTCCTTCGTCGTCGAGCTCGACATGGCCGGCATCTTCCTGCGCCAGGTGCGCCGGAGCCTGCGCGAGGGCGAGGGCGGCCTCGTGCTGCTGCGCCACGTCGACGGGATCGAGATGATCCCGTTCTCGCGCGCGACGCCGTTCGACGTCTCGGACATCGTCTGCCCCGAGGGCGTCGAGCCCGCGGACGCCCGCTCGGCCCTGGGGCTCCGCGACCGCTGATCCGCGACGGGCGGGGTGCTCCGCCCCGCGCCCGCCGCTGAGCGGGATCAGGCGGGGAGCGACGCCTCGATCAGGTCGACGATCCGAGGGTCGTCGGGCTCGACCGTCGGGCGGAACCGGTGGACCGTGCCGTCGGCCGTGATCAGGAACTTCTCGAAGTTCCACTTCACCCGGCCGGCCTTGCCGTTCTCGTCCTCCGCCTTGGTGAGCTCCGCGTAGAGCGGGTGCGCCGAGCGGCCGTTGACGCGGACCTTCTCGAACATCGGGAAGGTGACCCCCCAGGTCGTCGAGCAGTACGCCTTGATCTTGTCCTCGTCGCTCAGCTCCTGGAGGAACTGGTTGCTCGGGAAGCCGAGGACCGTGAATCCGCGCTCCCCGTAGCTCTTCTGCAGGGCCTCGAGCTTCTCGTACTGCGGGGCGAGGCCGCAGCGGGAGGCGACGTTGACGATCAGCCGCACGGGCGGGTAGTCGGCGAGGGTCGACGTGGTGCCGTCGATCGTGGTGAGGGGGATGTCGGCGATCGTGTCGGGCACGGAGGGCTCCTTCGGACGTGGTGCGTCGACGCTACTCCCCGCCGCCGAGGGAACCCCGAGTCGTGGAGGCGGCTCGCTGCGGGTTCCCGCGACGGTCCGGGGTTCCCTCGGCGCGCACCTGCCTCCACCATGGGGGGATGGCCGCCTCGCAGCAGATCGTCTCGGTCGGCGGGCGGAGGCTGCGGCTGACGAACCTCGACAAGGTCGTCTACCCGGAGACGGGCTTCACCAAGGCCGATGTGCTCTCCTACTACGCCTCCGTCGCCTCCGCGCTGCTGCCCCATCTCGCGCGCCGCCCGGTCACCCGGAAGCGCTGGGTCGACGGAGTGGGCACCGCCGAGCATCCGGGCGAGGTCTTCTTCGAGAAGAACCTCCCCTCCTCCGCCCCCTACTGGCTGAGCCGGACCCGGCTCGCGCACTCGTCGCGCGACGTCGAGTACCCGCTGGTCGACGACGTCGCCGGGCTCACCTGGCTGGCGCAGCAGGCGGCGCTCGAGCTGCACGTCCCGCAGTGGCGGGTGGGCTCCGACGGCGAGCGCCGTCCGCCCGACCGTCTCGTGCTCGACCTCGACCCGGGCGAGGGGGCGGGCCTCGCCGAGTGCGCCGAGGTCGCGTTCCTCGCCCGCGACCTGCTGGAGGGGATGGGGCTGGCTCCGCTGCCGGTGACCAGCGGGAGCAAGGGGATCCACCTCTACTGCCCGCTGGACGCCTCCGCCTCCAGCGACCAGATCTCGGCGGTCGCGCACGAGCTGGCGCGCGCGCTCGAGTCGGACCACCGCGACCTCGTCGTCTCGGACATGAAGAAGACCCTGCGCGAGGGCAAGGTCCTCGTCGACTGGAGCCAGAACAGCGCGGCGAAGACGACCATCGCCCCCTACTCCCTCCGGGGGCGCCTCCGGCCGGCCGCCGCCGCGCCCCGCACGTGGGAGGAGCTGGGTGCCGAGGACCTGCGCCACCTGTCGCCCGACGAGGTGGTGGAGCGGCTGCGGAGCGACGGCGACCTCCTCCGCCCGCTGCTCGCCGCCCGGGGTGCCGGGCTCGAGCCGACCCCGGAGCGGATGGCGGGCTTCGCCGCGACGGACGCCTCCTCCGACCGCCTGGCGACCTACCGCAGCATGCGCGACGCGTCGAGGACGCCGGAGCCGGTGCCCGAGGCGGGGTCCGCGGGCTCCTCCTCGGGCGACTCCTTCGTCATCCAGGAGCACCACGCGCGGCGCCTGCACTACGACTTCCGGCTCGAGCACGACGGCGTCCTGGTCAGCTGGGCGGTGCCGAAGGGCCCGCCGCTGGAGGGCGACCCGAACCGGCTCGCGGTGCAGACCGAGGACCACCCCCTCGAGTACGCGACCTTCGAGGGCACGATCCCGGCCGGCGAGTACGGCGGCGGCGAGGTGCGCATCTGGGACGAGGGCACCTACGCGCTCGAGAAGTGGCGCGAGGGGAAGGAGGTGATCGCGGTGCTGACCGGCCGCCCCGACGGCGGGCTCGGCGGCGAGCCCCGCCGCTACGCCCTGCTGCACACGGGCTCGAGGGAGGGCGCCGAGAAGAACTGGCTCCTGCACCTGATGGCGCCGGGTCCCGCTCATGGGCACGGGACGCAGCGACGGGGCCGGGCGGCCGCGTCCGCCGGGTCGCCCGCTCCCCGCCCCGCGCCCTCCGCCGACCGCCCGACCGAGGACTCCGCTCCGCGCCGCCACCGCCCCATGCTCGCCACGGCCGGACGCCGCGGCGACGTGGACCCGGGGGCCGCGATCGAGATGAAGTGGGACGGCTACCGCGCTCTCGTGCGGGTGCAGGGCGGCACCGCGACCCTCACGAGTCGCAACGGCAACGACCTGACCGCGGCGTTCCCCGACCTGCTCGCCCCGCTCGCCGAGGCCGCTGCCGACGCCGTGCTCGACGGCGAGATCGTCGCCCTCGACGCTCGCGGGCGCCCCGACTTCGGCGCCCTGCAGACCCGCGGCGGGCTGACGAAGCCGCGCGAGATCGAGGCGGCCGCCCTGTCCACTCCGGTGCACCTGATGGTCTTCGACCTGCTCGAGCGCGCAGGAGAGGACCTGACCGGGAGCGACTACGACACCCGTCGCTCAGCACTGGTCGACCTCGTCGCCGAGAACGAGCGCGTGCACGTCCCGTCCGTGTTCGACGGCGACCTGGAGGAGGCGATGGCCACCAGCCGCGCCCTCGGCCTCGAGGGCGTGGTCGCCAAGCGCCGCGACTCGCGCTACCAGGAGGGCAGCCGCTCGCGCGACTGGATCAAGCTCACCCACCACCGGCTGCAGGAGGTCGTGATCGTGGGCTGGCGCGAGGGCGAGGGCGGCCTGCAGGGCTCGGTCGGGGCGCTGCTGACCGCGATCCCCGGCGAGGACGGGCTCGCCTACTCCGGCCGTGTGGGCACCGGCTTCAGCGACCGCGAGCGCCGCGGACTGGTCGACCGCCTGGCCGAGCACGCCACCGAGGAGCCCGCCGTCTCCGTCCCTCCGCTCGAGTCGCGCGGCGTGCACTGGGTGTCGCCCGTCCTGGTCGGCGAGGTCCGCTACCGCGAGCGCACCGCCTCCGGCACCCTCCGCCAGCCGGTCTGGCGCGGCTGGCGCGCCGACAAGGCCGCCGAGGACGTGCGCGTGGAGGAGCCGGGCAGCTGACCCTCCGGTCTTCCGATTGCGAGGCCCGGCATCGCCGCTCGCGCCGCCGATCCGCTGCGGCCCCCGGCACCTCAGTCCAGGCGCACCCCGCGCAGCAGGAGGAGGGTCGCGCCGACCGCGGCACCGGTGCCGATGAGGACGCCGCCCGCTCCGGCCGCCGCCGCGAGGACGCCGAGGAGGCTGGGCAGGGCGATCAGCCCGAGGCGGTTCCCGGCCAGGCGCAGCGCGAGGGCGCGGCCGTGGCGGTCGGCGGGGGTGCGCTCGATCAGCCACGACATCGTGATGGGCTGGCCGATCCCGAGGCCCAGGCCGAGGGCGGCGACCGCGACGAAGAGGAGCACGGTCGGCGCGGGCAGGGCGACCAGCACCAGGCAGAGCGCCGAGATCAGGATGCCGCCCACCATCACCCGGGTGCGCCCGAGCCGGGCGGTGGCCGCGCCGAGGAGGAGCCGCGAGGCCATCGACGCGAGCGCGCGCACGGTGAGCAGGGCTCCGACGACGCCGGCCGGGAGCCCGCGCTCGGCGCCGAGGGCGGGGAGGTAGACGACGGTCAGGTCGACGGCGGCGACGACGGTCGCGCTGGTCAGCAGGGCGCGCGCGAGGCCCGGCACCCGGAGGAGACCGAGCGTCGAGCCCGGAGCCGCCGCCCCCTCCGCCGCGGGTCCGCGCGGGGACGGGCTGCGGATCCCCGCCGTCGAGACGAGCAGCAGCACCGCGAGGATCCCGCCCACGAGGAACAGCGGCGCCGGGTCGGGCCGCACCGAGCCGCCCGCGAGCACCGGGATGAACGCGGGCCCGATCGCCTGCCCGAGCGACGCGGCGAACGTGTAGTAGCCGAAGCGGCTGTCGAGACGCGTCCCTCCGGTGCCGCCCGCGACGACGGTCTGCTGCCCGACCACGCAGCCCAGGTGCCCCGCGCCGAGCAGGGCGATGCCGAGGAGCAGCCCCGCGACGCTCCCGCCCGCCAGGAGCAGCACCGCGGCCGCTCCCACCGCGACGAGCGAGCCGACGGCCATCACGGCCCGGGCGCCGACCCGGTCGATCAGCCCGCCCACCGGCAGCGCGATCAGCAGCGGCACCAGCGCGAACGAGGCGCCGAGCGCCCCGAGCGCCCAGGCCGGCACGTCGAGCCGGATCGCCTGGTAGACGGCGGCCGGCCGGAGCAGGAACGCGACGGCCTGGATGAGCACGGCGTGCGCGAGCAGGGACGGAGTCGCCAGGCGGTTCCGCACGCGCGCTCCTTCCCGCGGCGCTCGGCCGAGCACCCGCTCCCCCATCCTCCTCCCGGTGCCGCCGCCGAGTCGCCCGGAAAGGATCGTCCTGCCCCCTCGAGAACGGGCCTTCTCGTGCGACTCAGCCCCGCGGCGGCGGCGAGGGGAGCGCGTGCGCGGGCAGGGTGCCGAGGCGGTGCCGGCCGCGGAGGAGGAACCAGGCCAGGCCGATCCCGACGACCGCGGCGATCACGACGACCGCGCTCCAGCGCAGCTCCTCCCCGTAGACCTCGACGCGCGGCCACGCGAGGTCGACCGTCATCGCCGCGCCCCAGAGCACCGCGACGACGTTCACCGGCAGGCCCGCGCGGCCGAGCGAGAAGCGCCCGGGCGCGGCTGCGGGCCACCGGCCGCGGAGCCGGGCGATCAGCAGCGGCACCGTCACCAGCAGGTAGGCGAGGTAGATCAGGATGACCGCCACGCTCGTCACGGCCGTGAAGATCGCCGGCGTCCCGATGTTCACGACCAGGATCAGCACCGCGAGCACCCCCACGACCAGCGCCGGCGCCACCGGTGTCCCGCGCCGCGGGTCGACGCGGGCGAGCACGCGGCTGCCGGGCAGGGCGTTGTCGCGGGCCATCGCGAAGATCAGTCGGATGGCCGCCGTGTGCACCGCCAGCGCGCACACCGTGATCGCGACGACCACGCAGAGCAGGAGGACCGATCCGAGGGGGCCGCCGAGCACCTGCAGCACGATCCGCTGCAGCCCGCCCGACGCCTGCCCGAGCGCCGGGTCGGCGAGGTCGGGCGCCGAGAGGATCCCCAGCAGCAGGATGAGGCCGCCGAGGACGAAGGAGGCGGTCACCGCCCGCAGGATCGCCGTCGGCGCGGTCCGGCGCGGATCGACCGTCTCCTCGCCGAGCGAACCCGCGGTGTCGAACCCGTACATCACGTACGCCGACGCGATCGCGGCGATGAGGAACGCGCCGGCGTACCCGCCCGGCGTGCTCCCGCCGTAGCCGCTGGTGTCGAGGAGCACGGTCGGCGGATGCACCACGTTCACCGCGAGCACCGCCACCAGCAGCACCGCCGCGACGAGCTCGATCAGCACGCCGACGCTGTTGATCCGCGCCATCAGGCGCACGCCGCGCGCGTTGACCGCGGTGGTGAACGCGATCAGCAGCGCTCCCCAGACCACCGCGCTCACCCCCGCGGAGCCGCCGAGCTGGAACCCGCTCCAGATCTGCGGGAGCGTCGCCTGGTACGCCAGCACGACGGCCGCGAGCGTGACCACGGACGCGGTGGCCATCAGCCAGCCCGCCAGCCAGCTCACCGTCGGCCCGGCCAGGCGCTTGCTCCAGTTGTAGACGGAGCCGGCGACCGGGTAGCGGGCGGCGAGCTCGGCGAAGCACAGCGCGACCATGAGCTGCCCGGTGAACACGATCGGCCAGGACCACCAGTACGCGGGACCGCCGAGCGCGAAGCCGAAGGAGAAGAGCTGGAACGTGCCGGTCAGGATCGAGATGTAGCTCACGCCCGCGGCGAAGCTGCCGAAGCGGCCGATGCCGCGGGTGAGGGAGGGGCGGTACCCGAACTCAGCGGTCCCGTCGTCGACGTCCTCGGTGGTGCTCATCGGGCTCCCCCTCGCGGGCGCGCTCGTCGCACCGAGGTCAGGATGCCAGCCGCCGCCCGGCCGCACGACTCCCCCGTCCCGGGCGTCCGTCAGCGGGTGCTCAGCGCTCGCCCCGCTCCCGGTGCACAGGACTCGGGCGGCCCCCGCGGACGTGAGCGGCGTCAGCCGTGCGCCGCGAGCCGGGTGCGCTGGGGCACCAGGAGCTCGAGCAGCTCCTCGACCCCGTCGACCCGCTGCGGCTCGACCGGGTGCCCGGGTCCGCACGGCTTGTAGGCGGGCGGATCCACGTTCAGGACGTGCCCGACGGGCCGCCCCTTCTCCCAGACCGTGAGGAGGAAGGCCCCGTCCCGCTCGTCCGGGGCGCCGATCTCGAAGACCCGGCCGCGCACGATGGCGCACTGCGGCTCCTTGCGCGCGAGGCGCACCCAGAAGGGATGGTCTCCGGTCATGGTGTCCGTCCTCCCCGGCCGACCCGCGGCCGTGCCCGTAGCGGTCGACCGGTGATCGTGTCGTCGGTGACCCGCAGGGCCACGGTACGTCCGCCTCCCCTCAGCCGATCAGGGGGTTCACTGCGGAGCCTCGCAGTGGTAGCGGACGCCGGTCGCGCCCGGACGCGCACCACGGGGAACCACTCACTGCTCGTAGGAGTCCTCGTAGTCGGCACCACTGGTCAGCTCGCCGTCGCCGGGCTGCACGGGATGCTCGCCGGTGAGCGCGTCGATCCGCTCGCGCAGCCGTGCCACCTCCGCCGCGTTGTCCGGCTCGGGCAGGTCGCTCGGCGTGGTCTCGACGATGAGGGCGGCCGCGGCGTTCACGAGGAAGGTGGCGTCGACCGTCCCGCCGTCCGCGCCGATCCCCGTGTACTCGACGGTGTCGGCCGCGCCTTTCGCGGCGAGGGCGACGGCGTACTCGACGAGCGCGTCGGCCGCCTCGTCCCCCACGAGGATCGTCTTGTCGGCGAAGAGGATGTGCTTCATGCCGTCCATGCTCGGCAGCGCCGGCTGCGTGGAGGGAGAAAGTTAACAGAGGACCGCCGCTGACGGAAGACCTGGACAGATCGAGCAGAGAATGGCAGGCCGGGTTGTCGGATCCCTCCGGTCTGCGGAAGGGTGGTGGCAACGGCGGGCGCCTGCCGGCCGGAGATCAGGGGCTGGAGACGCCGATGGGGAAGCTGCACTACGACGGGACCGTCGAGATCGACTTCGAGGACCGCGTGCTCGCGCACCTGCAGATCGTCATCACCGCGAAGCTGCGCCGCAACGAGTCGTTCCTGCTCAGCTGGCGCGACGACCACAGCATGGGCGACGGCCGCAGCGCGATCTGGATCCACCCCTCCCACGCGCTCCGCTACAAGTACTTCGGCGGCCGGATGCCCCGCATCAACCCCGCCTGGATCTCCGCGCTCACCGACCTCGCGAACTCCGCGGGCGGGCTGTACGTGATCTCGGAACCCGCCGAACCGGTGCGTCCCCCGGCGAAGGGCGACCAGCTGTGAAGCGCATCGACCTGATCTACAACGGCACCGCCTACACCGTCAACAACAGGAGCCTCGACGAGTTCCGCGCCGAGGTCGAGGCCGCCCTGGCCTCCCCGACCCCGCAGTGGCTGACCGTCAACTACGGCGAGGGTCGCGCGAACCCGGCGCTCCTCCTCATCACGCCGTACACCCCGCTGTCGATCATCACGAACGACTTCGACGAGCTCAACGCAGAGTACGAGTAGCGGCGGACCTCGGGGAGGTCAACCACGTCGTCCGGTCGATCCGCGCCCCGTACCGTCGGGCAGGACCTCGTCGACGTCGTGCGCGGACCCCGCACGGCGACACCCGATCGACACCGCCCGCGCCCCGGCGCGCGGAACAACGGCCGCGGACACCCGGCCAGGAGCCGTGATGACAGATCCCGCCTTCGCCGTCCTCGACGACCTCATCGCCGCCCTCGAGCGTCCCGGCTCGATCGACCCCGGCCTGAGCCGCTCCGTCGCCGTGCAGGCCGCCGTCCTCCGGCTCCCGTCGCCCCGCACCATGCACCGTCCGCGCCCGACGAGCCGCTTCACGGGCCGTCGCCTCGTGCGCCCGGGCAGCGCAGCCAGGCGGGCCCCCGCGCGTCGCCGCGTCGTGGTCCCCGCCGGTCCGGCGGAGCGTCGCTCCGAGCGGAGCCGACGGCTGAAATGGGCGCGGTGACCGACTCCGACGCTCTCTGCGACCCGTATCTGCGCGGGTATCCGATCGACGGCGTCGCGATCTCCACGCTCGGCAGCCCCTTCGGCGGCGAGACCGTCGCCGCGAGCGACAGCACCGCGAGCCGGCTGGACGAGATCCAGATCGACCTCGGCGAGGGCCCGTGCTGGGAGGCGATCCGCGCTGCCGGCCCCGTCTCGGTGCCGGACACCGGCGCGGAGGAGCGCTGGCCGCTCTTCACCGAGGCGATCGGCCCCACGGCGGTGCGCGCGGTCTTCGCCTTCCCGCTCTCGATCGCGGGGCTCTCGATCGGCGCGGTCGACCTCTACTCCCGCCGCCCCACGTCGCTCAGCGACTCCCTCCTCGGCCGGATCAGCGCCTCGACCACCGCGACGGCGCTGCTGGTGCTGGCCGCGGTGCTGCGCGACAACGAGGTCGAGGAGAGCACGAATCCGCGCTCGCGACGCGTGGTGCACCAGGCGACCGGCATGATCATCGCGCGCTACGGCAGCACGGCCGAGGAGGCGCAGCTGCTGCTGCGCGCCCACGCCTTCGCCCAGCAGCGCTCCGTCGTCGATGTCGCCTCCGGCATCGTGGCCCGGCACGACGGGTTCCCCGACCGCCCTCTCACCGCCCAGGACGACACATGGGGACGAACTCCCGCGAGCGCAGCGTCATCCAGACGTTCGTCGCCCTCTCCGACACACTGGTCGACGACTTCGACGTCGTCGACTTCACGCAGACCCTCGTGGAGAGCAGCGCGACCCTCTTCGACGCCGTCTCGGCGGGGCTCGTCCTCGCCGACTCCTCCGGCTCCCTCGAGGTGCTCGCCTCCACGGACGAGGACACCCGGCTGATCGAGCTGCTCCAGCTCGACAGCGGATCGGGCCCGTGCATCCAGTGCTTCGAGACCGGGCAGCCTGTCATCGTCGAGGACGCCCGCGCCGTGGGCGAGGAGTGGGCGGAGTTCCGGACGCTGGCGGTCGAGCTCGACGTGCTCTCGGCGCACTGCGTGCCGATGCGGTCGGCGGGGACGACGATCGGCTCCCTCAACCTCTTCCAGGCCCGGCCGGGGCGGCTCGATCCGGACGACATCGCGGTCGTGCAGGCGTTCGCCGACGTCGCGACGATAGGGATCCTCCATCAGCGCGCGCTCCAGCAGAGCACGGTCACCCAGGAGCAGCTGCAGCACGCCCTCGACAGCCGGGTGCTGATCGAGCAGGCGAAGGGGATCCTCGCCTACGCCCACCGCACCACGGTCGAGCAGGCCTTCGAGGTGCTGCGGGTCCGCGCGCGAGCGACGTCGACCCCGATCACGACGCTCGCCCAGGAGATCATCCGCGACTACCGGCGCTGACGCTCCGCGCCCGCGGAGCAGGAGCGGGGCGCATCCGCGCCGGCGGCGCCGCGGCTCGGAGCTCAGTACTCGTTCTCGAGCTCCCACGTCGCGCGGGGGTCGACGTCCGAGGCGGGCACCGGACCGCCCGCGCCGTCGAGCGCGTCGAGGCGCTCGAGGATCTCGGCGCTCGACTCCGCCGCTGCGCTACCGGTCCCTGCGACCACCAGGGGGACGCCGAGCCCGATGGTGAGCGTCACGACGGAGGAGGGGGCCGAGTCGTCGGCGACGCTGACCGTGCTCATCCGGTGCTGCTGCGCGAGCGCGAGCGAGTAGCGGACGACGGCGTCGGCGGTCGCGTCGTCGAGGGAGAGGGAGCCTCCGGTGTGGAAGAGCGTCGTCATGGTCAAGTCCTCGCAGGGCAGGCGGATGGGCATGGTTCCGTCACCGGGGGCCAGGATGCGGTGCGTTCACGCTACGCCCCGGGCGCTCGCGGGTGCAGGTCTTGCGCCGAGGCGCGCCCCTGTCGCATGGTTCGCTCCCGACGCCGGAGCAATTCCGCCATGGCTCTGAGGCGGCTCACATGTTAACGTGAACACACGCGTCGGTCCCCTCGGCTCGACGCATCCCTCCCCCGAAGGAAAGGTCTCGACGATGAGACGACGCTCCCCGGAGCCCCCTGCCGCCGCGCCTCGGCGCCGCGTGCGATCCCTCTTCCTCTCCGCTCTCGCCTGCACGAGCGTCGCCCTCACCGGCGCTCTCGTCCCCGTCTCGGCGCAGGCCGTCGACGTCCCGGCGCCCACCGCGCACTACGACATGTCGCACGCCGGCTCGGCCCTGCTCGACATCTCGGGCAACGGACGCAACGCCACCCTGACCGGCCTCACCGACGCGTCCTTCGCGAACGCCGGCGGCGACCAGGTCGCCCGGTTCAAGAACGACGGCTACGCGAGCCTCCCCCAGGGCCTGGTCACCGGAGCCGACAACGCCTTCGCCGTCGAGTACACGGTGAAGACGCAGACCACCGCCAACCAGTTCGGCTGGGTCATCGGCGACGGCGTCGGCCCGTGGAACACCACGCAGCTCGGCAACCACGTCTTCGTGAACCCGCGCAACCCCGACGGCTCGCCCAGCGGACAGGTCCTCGCGGGCATCCGCGTCAAGGAGCCCACCAGCAACGGCGAGACCCGCATGCCGTTCGGCGGCACGCTCAACCCCGGATTCACGACGCTCACGCTCGTCGGCACCGGCACCGGCTCGAACACCGTCCTCACGCTCTACCGCGACGGCACGCAGATCTCGACGGCGAACACGGCGAAGTCGATGGCGAGCATCGTCCCGACCGGATCCACGCTCGGCTACCTCGGGCGCTCGCTCTACACCGGAGACGCCCTGGTGACCGCCGACGTCACCGACGTGAAGTTCTGGGACACCTCCCTCACCGCCGAGCAGGTCGCCTCGAGCATGCCGACCGCCGACGCGAAGGCGTCCGCGACCTCCGCCCTGCTGCGCTCGGACATCCAGCCCGTCCTGCTGGCCGGCAACCCGTCGCTGACCCAGGTCTCCTCGAACCTGACGCTGCCCGCCTCCAGCAGCGGCGTCCCGCTCACCTGGACCTCCTCGAACAGCGCGGTCGTCTCGACCACCGGCGTCGTCTCGCGCACGATCGCGCAGAACACCCCGGTGACTCTGACGGCGACCACCGCTCAGGGCGCGACGATCGCCTTCGACGTCGTCGTGCTCGCCCCGAGCATCAACGACGACCTCGACGCGCTGAAGCTCGCCACGCGCACGACCGAGAACCTCCCCCTCGCGGTGAAGGGCGCCAAGAACGGCACCGACATCACCTGGACCTCGTCCGACCCGGCGCTCGTCACCCCGACGAACACGTCCTACGCCGCTCCGGCGGTCGGCGCGGCCGACCCGTACCGCGGCGGCGGCGTCGTCACCCGGCCGGCCTACGGCTCCGGCGACAGGACCGTCACCCTCACCGCGAAGGCGACGCTCAACGGAGTCACCGAGACGCGCGCCTTCACCCTGACCGTCGCCGAGCTCGGCCGCACCGCTCCCGACGCGGGCTACGCCTCGGCGTACTTCAAGTCGGACGGCGACGAGAAGATCTACCAGGCCGCGACCTCGGGCAACGACTTCTTCACCTTCTCGCCGGTCAACGGCGGCAAGGCGGTCATCACCTCGACGACCGACACGAAGGGCCTGCGCGACCCGTTCATCCTCCGCTCGCACAACGGCGACAAGTACTACATGGTCGCCACCGATCTCTGCATCTCCTGCGGCACGAACTGGGGCGACGCCCAGTCCACGGGCAGCCTGAAGATCGAGGTCTGGGAGTCGACCGACCTGGTGCAGTGGACCCGCACCAACGGCGCCGACACCGGCATCACGGTCAACCAGCCGGCCGCCGGCATGACCTGGGCGCCCGAGGCGTACTGGGACGACGCGCTGCAGTCCTACGTCGTGTTCTTCTCCTCGCGCCTGTACTCCGACGCGACGAAGACCAACAACGACAAGCTCTACTCCCGTGTCTTCTCGGTGATCACCCGCGACTTCCGCACCTTCACCGCTCCCCCCGCCACCTGGCAGGACACGGGCTACGCGCGGATCGACTCCACGATCACGAAGATCGGCGACTACTACTACCGCTTCACCAAGAACGAGGAGGGCGGCGCCGCCGGCATCCTGGAGGCCGGGAAGGACATCTTCCTCGAGAAGTCGAAGGTCCTGACCGCCGGGACGACCTCCTCGAACTGGAGCGCCGACCCGAACACCACCTGGCAGCTCACCGACACCCGGATGACCTCGCTCGAGACCGGCCAGGCCGGCGAGGGACCCGAGATCATCAAGCTGAACGCGGGCGACCCGAACGACACCACCGGCACGGGCGACGGCTACGCCTTCCTCGTCGACAACTACGGCGACGGCGGCTACAAGGCCTTCCTCACCTCCGGAGCGGCGATCGCCGGCAGCTCGCAGACGAACCGCCTCTCGCAGTCGGCCGACTGGAACGTCTCGCCCAAGAGCCGCGCCGGCCTCCCGACCAGCCCGCGGCACGGCGCGTTCGTGAGCGTCCCGCAGACGGTCCTCACCGCCATGAAGAACTGGACCGGCGTCACTGCCGTCGACTCCACCACGACCCTCACCGCCGACGGCCGCACGGTCACGGCGACGGTCGCGGCGGCCGACAGGGGCGACGTCGTCGGCTCGGTCACCTTCACCGGCGGCTCGTGGACCTCGACCGTCCCGCTCTCCGGCGGCTCCGCGAGCGTCTCGGTCCCGGCGGGCGTGACCGGCGTCACGGCCTCCTACACCGGGTACGCGGACAAGCTGGTGCGCACGTCGGTCTCGGCCGCCGTCCCGCTGGACACCCTCGAGCTCGTCCCCGCCGTCGCCACGCGCTGCGTCGCCGGCAAGATCGTGCTCACCGCGACCGTGAAGAACACCGACACCGCTGCCGCAGACGTCACGATCGCCTCGGCCTACGGCTCGAAGTCGTTCACCGCGGTCGCACCCGGATCGTCCGCCTCCGCCGCCTTCACCACCCGCCTGGCCTCGACGCCGGCCGGCACGGTGACGGTGACCGGATCGGCGACCGGCCAGCCCGCGTTCACCGCGACGGTCCCCGTGGCCGCCGCGCGCTGCTGACGCACTGACGACGAAGGGCCCCCTCCTGCGCTCGCGCGGGAGGGGGCCCTTCGTCGTTCCCGGGTCAGACGGTGGGAGCGAGCAGGTCCGCGTGGTGGGCGGCCGCCACGTTCGGGTGGGCCCGGAGCCGGTAGCGCAGCGCGTTCTCGCCGTAGGTCTCGAGGATCGGCGCGTTCGTCGGGTCGACCGAGAGGCCGGACTTGAGCTCCTCGGGCAGCGGGAGCGAGGGCATGGTGGCCGAGAGCGCGGGATTGAAGAAGAACGGGATCGAGATCCGGTCCGTTCCGATCAGCGGCGAGATCACGCGGTGCAGCGTGGCCTTGAGGTAGCCGCCCGTGGCGAGCTCCAGCATCTCGCCGATGTTGACGACGAACGCGCCCTCCATCGCGGGTGCCTCGATCCACGAGCCGTCGTGCTCGACCTGCAGGCCGCCCTTGCCGGGCTCGACCAGCAGCAGCGTCAGCACGCCGCCGTCGCGGTGCGCGCCCACGCCCTGCTTGGGCTCCGGGTCGGAGGTGCCCGGGTAGCGGACGACCTTCACCAGCGAGAACGGCCGCTCGGCGAACGCCTCGTCGAACACGTCCTCCGGAGCGTCGAGCGCGACGGCCCAGGTGCGCAGCAGCCGGATCGCGACCGCGGCGAGCTCCGCGTGCCAGCGCTCGAAGACCTCGCGGAACTCCGGCAGCGCCTCGGGCCAGAGGTTCGGCCCCTCGAGGCGCTCGTAGTCGGCGACGCCGGGCCCGGCGGGAACGGCCGGTCGGTCGATGCCGATGTCGACCTGCTCGCGGTAGTCGACGTCGCCGTTGGTGAGCTCGGCGCCGAAGCGGGTGTAGCCGCGGAACTGCGGGCTGAGGGTGTTCTCGATCGCGAGCTTCTCCTCCTCCGGCAGATCGAAGAAGCGGCGGGAGACGGCGACGACGTCGTCGAGGAGGTCCTGGGGCACGCCGTGGCCGATGAGGTAGAAGAAGCCCACGTCGTGCGTGGTCTCCCGGAGGTCGCGGCGGAAGGCGGCGGCCTCCGCCTCCCCCCGGTCGAGGCGGGACAGGTCGAGGATCGGCAGGGAATCGGTCATGCACCGACTCTCGCGCACGAACCTGCACAGCAGTCGATTGTTACGACAACCAAAACGGCGGGCCCCGCCACGGCGCGGAAGAGGTTCCTCCGCTCCGCGACCGGGCCCGCCGTGAGCGCCGAGTGTTACGGCGTGGGCATGCCGCCGTTGACGTGCAGCGTCTCGCCGACGACGTAGCTCGACTCCGGGGAGGCGAGGAACACGTAGGCGGGAGCGAGCTCGGCCGGCTGACCCCAGCGTCCGAGCGGCGTCTGCGAGCCGACCTCGGGCAGCTTGTCGGACGGCTGGCCGCCCGCGGTCTGCAGCGGCGTCCAGATCGGGCCCGGGGCGACGACGTTCACGCGGATCCCCTTGGGCGCGAGCTGCTGCGCGAGCGCCTTCGAGAACGTGTTGATCGTGGCCTTCGTGCTGGCGTAGTCGACCAGCATCGGCGACGGCTGGTAGGCCTGGATCGACGAGGTGCTGATGATCGCGGAGCCCGGGGCGAGGTGCGGCACGGCCGCCTTCGTCATCCAGAACATCGCGTAGACGTTGGTCTTGAAGGTCTCGTCGAACTGCTCGTCCGAGAGCTCGAGGAAGTCCTCGACGTGCTGCTGCTTGCCCGCGTTATTGACGAGGATGTCGAGTCCGCCCAGGCCCTCGACGGCCTTCGCGACGGCGCCCACCGCGAAGTCGTGGTCGGTGATGTCACCGGGGATGGCGACGGCGGTGCGTCCGGCCTCCTCGATCAGCGCGACGACCTTCTTCGCATCCGACTCCTCCTCGGGGAGGTAGACGATCGCGACGTCGGCGCCCTCGCGGGCGTAGGCGATGGCGACGGCCGCGCCGATGCCCGAGTCGCCTCCGGTGACGAGCGCCTTGCGCCCGGTCAGGCGGCCGGAGCCGCGGTAGGTCGACTCGCCGCGGTCGGCGGGGTCGTCCATCTTCGAGTCGAGGCCGGAGCCCTCCTGGTACTGGGCCTCCGTGTCGATGTCGGCGAACATCGCGGTCGGGTCTTGGAACGTGTACTGGTCGTTCTGCGGAGTCTGGTCGTTCTGCGAGGTCATGTCTCGACGCTAGGCGCGCGGGATCGACGGCCGCGCGTGCTTGACAGCCCCGATCCGCCAGGACACAGGAGGTCTTCAGGAGCCGCGGAGCCCCCCCGGATCGGGGAGAATGGTGCGGTGACCCGCGACGACTCCCTGTCCTTCGACACCACGGCGCCGCTGCCCGGCTGGCAGCACGCCTACTCCGGCAAGGTGCGCGACCTCTACACCCCCGACGATGCCGACCCCGTGCTCGGCGCCGACCGCATGCTCGTCGTCGCCAGCGACCGGGTCAGCGCGTACGACGCGGTCCTCGAGCCCGGGATCCCCGGCAAGGGCGAGCTGCTGACCACGCTCTCCCTCTGGTGGTTCGCGCAGCTCTCCGACGTCCCCAACCACCTGATCCCCGGCGCGATCCCCGAGGCGGTCCGCGGCCGGTCGATGCTGGTGAAGACGCTCGACATGTTCCCGATCGAGTGCGTCGTCCGCGGCTACCTCTCCGGCAGCGGCTGGAAGGAGTACCGGGAGACGGGCTCCGTCTGCGGCGTCCCGCTCCCCGAGGGCCTCCAGGACGGCGACGCTCTCCCCGAGCCGATCTACACCCCCGCGTGGAAGGCCCCGCAGGGCGAGCACGACGAGAACATCACCTTCGAGCGCACGGTCGAGATCGTCGGGGAGGAGGCCGCGGAGGCGCTGCGCACCCTCTCGCTCGCCGTCTTCCGCGAGGCGTCCACCATCGCCCTGGCCCGCGGCGTGCTGCTGGCCGACACGAAGTTCGAGTTCGGGGTCGACCGCGGGACCGGAGTCGTCACCCTCGGCGACGAGGTCCTCACGAGCGACTCCTCCCGCTACTGGGACGCCGACGACTACGACGCCGGCATCCGCGGCCGCTCGTTCGACAAGCAGATCGTGCGCGACTGGCTCTCCGACAACTGGGACGGCCAGGGCCTCCCGCCGACCCTCCCGTCCGAGATCGTCGAGCGCACGGCCGCGCGCTACCGCGAGCTCATCGAGCGCCTCACGCGCTGAGGCACCGGAACGACCTGTGGACGATCACCACCCTCGCGTCCGGCTGGAGGCCCGCGGCGAGGATCCGGACGAGGCGCGGCACAGCCTCGCGCGGCTCTACAACGGCGACGAGTGGCGCGCCGCCACCACCGCTGCAGACTTCAGCTACCGCTACGCCGCCATCGGCGACGGCGGGATGACCCTCCGCACCTCGCGGATGTCCGGGCGCCTCGCGGGCGGCGTGGGTGACTCGGACGATGTCGTCGTGCAGTGGATCGTGGGCGGCTCCGGCCGGATCGACGTCGGCCGCGCCTCGATCGCGATGGAGGAGAACCGTCCCGTCCTCTTCCCCGTCGGCCGGCCGTTCGCCTTCGACTACGTCGACTTCGACCAGCGCCTGGTGCACCTCGACCGGGGAGTGGTCGACCGGGTCGCCGCCGAGCGCGGCCTCGTCGGGTCCCTCGTCTTCGACTCCGAGCACCGCCCCGACGCCGCGGCGATCCGCCGCTGGCGCACCGCCGTCGCCGACTCCGCCCGCGCGCTGCGCAGCGAGCGCGTCGAGCAGCTGCTCTGGGACGAGCTCACCCGTGCCACGGCCTCCGCGCTGCTCGACCTCTACCCTCCGGAGTCCGCTCCGGTCCCGCCCGAGCTCCTCGCCCCCCGGAACGCACGGATCCGCACGGCCGTCGAGTACGTGCACGCCCACTGCAGCGAGCCGATCGGCCCCGCCGAGATGGCGGCGGCGTCGGGCCTGACCGTCCGGGGCCTGCAGTCCGCGTTCCAGCGGGTGCTCGGGATGCGCCCGATCGCCTACCTGCGCCTGGTGCGGCTCGACCGCGCCCGGGAGGAGCTCGCCGTGAGTCCGCCCCTCGGGACGACGGTCGCCGCCGTCGCCCGGCACTGGGGCTTCGGGAACGCGGGCCGCTTCAGCGCGGCCTACGCGGAGCGATTCGGCGAGTCGCCGAGCGCCACGCTGCAGCGCTGATCAGTCGACGAGCTCGGGCGGCGGCTGCCCCTCGAGGATGCGGCTGAGGCCGTCGAGCAGCACCGCGACGGTCGCGGCCTCCGATTCGGGCACCTTCGCGACCATCGCGCGGATCTGCTCGTAGGTCGGGTCGTCGGTGCCGACGATGGCCTTCTGCGCGCGCTCCGTCAGGCAGAGGATGCGGCCGCGGCCGTCGGACGGGTCGGGAGTGCGGTTCACGTAGCCGGCGCGGGCGAGGCGGTCGACGAGGAGGGAGACGGCCGCCGTCGTGATCGACAGGGCCGCGGACAGGTCGACGGCGCGGACGATCTCGTCGCGCCGCTCCCCGACCCCGATCAGCCGCAGGGCCGCGAGATCCGTGGCGCCGATGCCCAGGCGGCGCTCCACGCGGCCGTCGTAGTCGCGCTCCGCCGTGCGCAATCGCGTGAGCAGAGCGAACAGGTCTGGCCGAGCGTCCATCGAGGTGCACCTTCCGAGCGGCAGGCGCCCCGGACGGGAACTCGCTGCCCCCATCGAACCACTTCTCCGGCGATCGGACGGCGTGTGTCCCGAAAGCGCAGTCGGCGCCGAGACTGTTAGTCAACCGACTTAGCAATACCTAGTGTCGACGGTGCGGCACGCCTTCCGTGCGCCGCCGACGGTGAGGAGGTGCGCGCGATGGGACGACTGCTCTACGGCGCACCCGCCAGCTCGCACTCCTTCGAGGACCGCGCCCTGGCCCACCTCCAGACCGTGATCACCTCGCGGTTCCGCCGCGGCGAGGGCTTCCTCCTGACGATCGAGGACGCCGAGGGCCGCCGGTCCGAACTGTGGCTCCACCCCGGCATCCCCACCCGCTACGAGTACGACGGCACCGCCGCGATCGAGCTGAACCCGCACTGGCTGCGCGAGCTCTCGAACGCCTCGAACGGCCGCCTCGGCCTCCACCTCCTCCCCGAAACCTCGTCGCCCGACGACCTCTCCGTGAAGAAGATCCCCGCATGAGCGACCACAACGGCACACTGTTCCGGCGCGGAGGCACCGTCCGCTTCGTCCGCTGGATCTCCTCCCGCGACGGCGGCTGGGCCCCCGAGATCGTGCAGGGGCGCTACCTCGAGCGCGACGACCGCGGCTGGCTGGTCGAGATCGAGGGCACCCCGACGGTGCTCGCGAAGGACGACTGGGCCGTCTACCGCTGACCGGCCGTGCGCTCGGCGTACTGTTGAGCAGGTGCGTTCTCGTGATCGCCGCGGCATCACCTCGGCTCCCCTCCTCCTGACGACCATCGGAACGACGAGCCTCGTCTTCCTCTGCGCGTTCGAGTCGCTCGCCGTGACGACGATCATGCCGATCGTCAGCGCCGACCTCGACGGTCGCGCCCTCTACCCCCTGGCCTTCGCGGCGACGCTCGCCGCCGCCGTGGTCGGGATGGTCGCGGCCGGATCCTCCGCCGACCGCCGCGGCCCGACGCCGTCGCTCGTGGTCGCGATCCTGCTCTTCACCCTGGGTCTCGTCGCCGCGGGCGCCGCGCAGGCGATGCCGGTCTTCGTGGCGGCCCGCCTGCTGCAGGGGCTGGGCAGCGGAGGGATCACCGTCACCCTCTACGTGCTCGTCGCGCGGGTCTACCCGAGCGAGCTGCATCCGAGGATCTTCGGCGCCTTCGCCGCGGCCTGGGTCGTACCGTCGCTGGTGGGGCCGCTGGTGGCCGGAGTCGTCGCCGAGCTCGCGAGCTGGCACTGGGTCTTCTTCGGAGTGGTCGCCCTGGTGGCCCTCGCGAGCGCCGCGATCGCGCCGACGCTCCGCTCGCTCGAGCCGCGCGAGCGCCTCCCCTTCGACCGCCGGGCAGTGGGCCGCATCGCCCGCGCCGTGGTCGTCTCGGCCGGAGTCGTCGTGCTGAGCACGAGCGCCGAGCTCGCGCCCGATCTCGCCGGGCTCCTGGCCGCGGCCGCCGTGGTGGTCGTGGTCGTGGCGGTTCGCGCGCTCCTGCCCGCCGGCACGCTGCGCGCCCGCGGCGTCCTGCCGTCGGTGATCCTCCTCCGCGCCCTCGTCGCCGCGGCGTTCTTCGGCACCGAGGTCTACCTGCCGCTGCTGCTCTCGGAGCAGTACGGCCTGCCGCCCTGGCTCTCGGGCGCCATGCTCACCGCGGGCGCCGTCTCCTGGGCTCTCGGCTCGAACATCCAGGGGCGCCCGGGCACCCGCCTCAGCCACGGCGGAGCGATGCGGCTCGGCTCGTCGCTCGTGCTCGCCGGCATCGGAGTCGTGCTGCTCGTCACGGTGCTCGCCCTCAGCCCGATCGTCGCGGGCGTGGGCTGGTTCCTGGCCGGCGGCGGCATGGGCACGATGTTCCCGCGGATGGGGACGATGACGCTCGCGCTCTCCGCTCCGGGCCGGGAGGGCTTCAACAGCTCGGCCCTGCAGATCGCCGACTCGACCGGCGCCTCGGTCTCCCTCGCGCTGACGGGCCTCCTCGCGGCGGCGGTCACCGGGCTGATCGGGGCCGGGACCGGGGTCTTCGGCGCGACCTTCTCGTACGCCGCGCTGATCGCGATCGTCGCGGTCGGTCTGGCCGGCCGGCTCGACGGGCTCCTGCGCCGCGAGGGACGCCGGGAGCCCGCCGAGCAGGCTCAGCTGTAGAGCGACTCCGGCACGTCGAGGCCGTAGATCGCGCGGCCGGACGACCAGATCACCGAGCAGGCGGCCCGGAGCAGATCGGTCGCATCGTCGCCGGCGTCCACGATCACCACGGAGTCGCCGTCGAGGCGGACCTTGGCGCCGCGGACGGCGTGCGTGCCGTTCCGCGAGACCGTCGTCGCCGGGTAGGGCAGGTGCAGCTCGCGAAGGTCGCCGAGGATGTACGTCGGCCGGAGCTTGGGCTCCGCGGCGAGGAGCTGCTTGGCCCGGTCGATCCCGGTGAGCACATGGGCGCTCTCCATGTCGGCGCCGTTCGCGCCGGCGATGTCGGTGTCGAGCCGGTCGCCGAGGAACAGCGGGTTCGTCGAGCCGAAGCGCGCGGTCGCCGCGTCGAAGATGGCCCGCTCGGGCTTGCCCGCGACGACCGGGAGCCGGCCGACCGCGGTGTGCACGGCCGAGACGAGGGTCCCGTTGCCCGGGGCGATGCCGCGCGCGACGGGGATCGTCCAGTCGGTGTTCGTCGCGACCCACGGGATCCCCGTGTGGAGCGCGAACGAGGCCTCCGCCAGCTGCTCCCAGCCGACCGTGGGCGCGAAGCCCTGGATGACCGCCGCCGGCGAGTCCTCCGCGCTGCGCGTCACGGTGAACCCGGCGCGCTCGACCTCGGAGGTGAGGCCCTCCGCCCCGACGACGAGGATCGTCGAGCCGGCCGGGACCAGGTCGGCGAGCAGCACGACCGCCGCCTGCGGGGAGGTGACGACGTCCTCGGGCCGGACGCTCAGCCCCAGCTCGGAGAGGTGCCCGGCGACGGAGGCGTCCGTGCGGGAGGCGTTGTTGGTGATGTAGCCGACCCGCAGCGTCTCGGCCGCGCGGTTGAGGCTCTCCACCGCGAAGGGGATCGCGTCGGCGCCCTTGTAGACGACCCCGTCGAGGTCGGCCAGGACGGAGTCGCGGCCGTCGAGCGGAGTGGGCTCAGTCCTGCTGCTGCGGAACATCGGCGTCCTCCTCGGTGGTGTCGGCGGATTCGACCGACTCGTCGGCGGTCGGCTCCGCCGAGTCGAGAGCCTCGTCCGCGTCCGTCTCGGCGAGATCGTCGGACTCGAGGGACTCGTCCGCGAAGATCGGCTCGTCCGTGTCGACGAGGTCGGCCTCGGCGTCAGCGGTCGCATCGGCGTCGTCCGCGTCCGCGTCGTCTTCCTCGGCGATCTCCTCGGAGCCGGTCCGCCGGGCGTCGTGCTCGTCCGCGTCGTCGACGGCGGTCGGGTCGTCCTCGTCCTCGTCGTCCAGGTAGTCGTCCGCGTCGTCGACCGCGGTCCCTTCCTCGGCGCGATCGGGAGCGGACGCGGCGCCGGCCGACTCGTGCTCCTCCTCGATCACCTCGATCGTCTCGTCGTCACCGCCGCCCTCGGCCGCGAAGACGGCCTGCGCCGCGATGTCGGCGCGACGCTGCCACTCGGCCGCCTCCTCGGAGCGCCCGACCTCCTCGAGGACGAGCGAGTAGGCGGCGAAGAGATCCGGGCTGTACGAGAACGCGCGGTCCGGGTCGAGCTGCGGGATCTCGAGCTCCATGAGAGCGAGCTCCGCCTGCCCGAGGTCGAGGCGGGCGCCGGACATGGCGATCGCCAGCGACACCTGCGCGCCGGGGCTCAGCGTGGTGCGGTCGATCGACCGTCCCAGCTCGAGCGCCTTGTCGGGCCGGCCCACGCCGCGCTCGGAGTCGACCATCAGCGGCACCTGCTCGTCCGAGCCGGAGATCCGACGGAAGGTCCGCAGCTCGCGCAGCGCCAGGGCGAAGTCGCCCGTCGCGTACGCCGAGATGGCCAGCGACTCGCGGACCACGGCGATCCGTCCCGCGCGGCGGGCCGCCGAGAGCACGTGGCGGTGCGCCAGCTCGGGGTCCTCCTCGAGGAGGCGGCCGGCCATCACCAGGTGACGGGCGACCCATTCGGCGTTGTCCTTCGAGAGCGTGCGCAGCTCGTTGCGGGCGACCTTGTCGAGGTCCTTGGCCTGCACGTCGTCCGGAAGGTCCGGGTCGTCGTGGCGCGGACGCACCGACTGGAGGGAGCGCCGCTCGCGCTCCTCCTCGGTGAGCTCCGGCTCCTCGCGGGGGCCGCCGCGTCCGCCGCCGAAGCCCTCGCGTCCGCGTCCGCCGCCCTGGCGGTCTCCGCCGCCCCGACGATCGTCCGACCACGGCCGGCTTCCCCCATCGCGCGATCCACCGCGGAACGGAGGACGCGAGTCCCCGTCACGCTGCAGACGAGAGTCGCCACCACCACGGTAGGAAGGGCGGGAGTCACCATCCCGCTGCGGACGCGAATCTCCACCTCCACGGTAAGGAGGACGGGAGTCCCCATCGCGCTGAGGACGGGAATCCCCACCCCCGCGGTAAGGAGGACGAGAGTCACTGTCACGCTGCGGACGAGAGTCGCCGCCACCGCGGTACGGAGGACGCGAGTCACCATCACGCTGCGGACGCGAATCCCCACCGCCACGGTGAGGAGGACGGGAGTCCCCGTCGCGCTGCGGACGGGAATCGCCGCCACCGCGGTACGGAGGACGGGAGTCACCATCACGCTGCGGACGCGAATCCCCACCGCCACGGTGAGGAGGACGGGAGTCCCCGTCGCGCTGCGGACGGGAATCGCCACCACCGCGGTACGGAGGACGGGAGTCACCATCACGCTGCGGACGCGAATCCCCACCGCCACGGTAAGGAGGACGGGAGTCCCCGTCGCGCTGCGGACGGGAATCGCCACCGCCACGGTAAGGAGGACGAGAGTCCCCATCACGCTGCGGACGCGAATCCCCACCGCCACGGTAAGGAGGACGAGAGTCCCCATCACGCTGCGGACGAGAGTCCCCACCACCACGGTACGGAGGACGAGAGTCCCCGTCGCGCTGCGGACGGGAATCGCCACCACCGCGGTACGGAGGACGCGAGTCACCATCACGCTGCGGACGGGAGTCGCCACCGCCACGATAGGGAGGACGAGCATCACCGTCGCGGCGGGGGCGGGAATCGCCCGAGCCGCCGCGATCGTTCGAGGAGGGGCCGGGGCCGCCGGCGCGAGGCGGCCGCTCGTCAGGACGTCCGGAGTCCCGGTCGTTGCGGTCGGATCCTGAGTCGTCCATGCGTTCCTCGCCTGTCGTGGTGATGCTCTGTGGAGTTGACCCGCCCGAGGGCGGGGAGGACGGCCGGAACCGTCGCACCACCCTAACCCGCACCGCGCTCCAGTGAGCAGCGGGGATCCGAGGTGGTGGTTAAACAGCGATGGCCACCCATTTCTGGGTGGCCATCGTGAATGGTGTCCGGCGGTGTCCTACTCTCCCACAGGGTCCCCCCTGCAGTACCATCGGC
>NZ_PSVX01000056.1:0-23655 GCF_002932695.1 Rathayibacter sp. AY1D2
GCGGAGGTGCTGCACGGCCTCGCCCTTGGTGGTCGAGCGGACCGAGAACTCCAGGACGTTCTTCCCCTCGCGGACGGTGACCCCCTGCACCTCGGCGCGACCGCCGTCCTCTACGCGGGCGACGACGTGACGGACGAGGACGCCTTCGCGGTCCTCGGCTCCGGCGACGTCGGCATCAAGAGCGGCGAGGGCACCACCGCGGCCTCCTACCGGGTCCGCGGTCCCGAGCAGGTCGCGCACGCACTCCGGCTGCTGGCCGACCTGCGCGCGGAGTAGCAGCCCCCTTCCGGCGGTCAGCGTCGGCGGGTCCCGGATCGCCGACTCGCCGAGGACGGCCGTCCGCCGACGCGGGGAGCGGCCGTTCGCGACGAGTCGGAGATCCGCGGGGACGTCCGCATCCGGTGCCGCTGCCGGAGGCCGGGGCCGGGACGGGTGCGCGGGCCGGTCCGGGTCCGCCCGGCGAGCAGGGGCACTGCGCGCGAGGCGGTAGCCTCATCGCATGCCGGAAATCGATTGGAAGCCCCGCTCGCGCACCGTCACGGACGGCATCGAGGCCACGACGTCGCGCGGGATGCTGCGGGCGGTCGGGATGGGCGATGACGACTGGGAGAAGCCCCAGATCGGCATCGCGTCCTCGTGGAACGAGATCACCCCCTGCAACCTCTCGCTCGAGCGCCTCGCGCGCTCCGCGAAGGAGGGCGTGCACTCCGGCGGCGGCTACCCGCTCCAGTTCGGCACCATCTCCGTCTCGGACGGCATCTCGATGGGCCACGAGGGCATGCACTTCTCGCTCGTCTCCCGCGAGGTCATCGCCGACTCCGTCGAGACCGTGATGATGGCCGAGCGCCTGGACGGCACCGTCATGCTGGCCGGCTGCGACAAGTCGCTGCCCGGCATGCTGATGGCCGCGGCCCGCCTCGACCTCGCCGCCGTGTTCGTCTACGCCGGCTCGATCGCTCCGGGCTGGGTCAAGCTCTCGGACGGCACCGAGAAGGACATCACGATCATCGACTCCTTCGAGGCCGTCGGCGGCGTCAAGGCCGGGATCATGTCCGAGGAGGACGCCAAGCGCATCGAGTGCGCCTTCGCCCCGGGCGAGGGATCCTGCGGCGGCATGTACACCGCCAACACCATGGCCAGCGTGGCCGAGGCGCTCGGCATGAGCCTGCCCGGCTCCGCCTCGCCCGCCGCCGCCGACCGCCGTCGCGACTACTTCGCCCGCAAGTCCGGCGAGGCCGTCGTCGAGCTGCTGCGCAACGGCACCACGGCCCGCGACATCCTCACCAAGGAGGCGTTCGAGAACGCGATCGCGGTGGCGATGGCCTTCGGCGGGTCGACCAACGTCATCCTGCACCTGCTCGCGATCGCCAACGAGGCCGAGGTCGACCTCACGATCGACGACTTCAACCGCATCGGCGACACGATCCCGCACATCGGCGACCTCAAGCCCTTCGGCAAGTACGTCATGAACGACGTCGACCGCCACGGCGGCGTCCCGGCCGTGATGAAGGCGCTCCTGGACGCCGGGCTGCTCCACGGCGACTGCCTGACGGTCACCGGGAGGACGGTCGCCGAGAACCTCGCCGCGATGGACATCGCACCGCTGGACGGCGAGGTCATCCGCACCCTCGACAACCCGATCCACGCGACCGGCGGGCTCACCATCCTCAAGGGCTCGCTCGCCCCCGAGGGCGCGGTCGTCAAGACCGCCGGCTTCGACGCCTCCGTCTTCGAGGGTCCGGCCCGCGTGTTCGAGCGCGAGCGCGCCGCGATGGACGCTCTGACCGAGGGCCGGATCGAGAAGGGCGACGTGGTGGTCATCCGCTACGAGGGCCCCAAGGGCGGTCCCGGCATGCGCGAGATGCTCGCGATCACCGCCGCCATCAAGGGGGCCGGGCTCGGAAAAGATGTACTACTGTTGACGGACGGACGATTCTCAGGCGGCACAACCGGCCTGTGCATCGGCCACATAGCTCCCGAATCGGTGGACGCAGGTCCCATCGCATTCGTTCGCGACGGAGACCCGATTCGGGTCGACATCGCCGCTCGCTCGATCGACCTACTCGTCGACGAGTCCGAGCTCGCCGCCCGCCGAGAAGGCTGGGCCCCTCTCCCTCCGCGCTACACCCGCGGTGTCCTCGCCAAGTACGCCAAGCTCGTCCGCTCGGCAGCCGAGGGCGCCGTCACCGGGTGACCCGGCCCGCTCCGGCCGGCCGCGCACTCGCGTTCCCGGGCACTCGCCTCCGGCTCTGCCCGCCGCCGCACCACCTCCTGAAGGAATCGACACCCGCATGACTCCGGATCCGTCCGCCGTGCAGCCCGCACCGACGCCCCAGCCACCCCGACCCGCCCACGCTCCCGGGGCCGCCCCCGCGGCCGAGGTCCTCACCGGAGCGCAGGCGGTCGTCCGCTCGCTCGAGATGCTCGGGATCGAGGACGTCTTCGGCCTGCCCGGCGGCGCGATCCTCCCGGTCTACGACCCGCTGATGGACTCCTCGAAGATCCGGCACATCCTGGTCCGCCACGAGCAGGGCGCCGGCCACGCCGCCGAGGGCTACGCCTCGGCGACCGGCAAGCTCGGCGTCTGCATCGCGACCTCGGGCCCCGGAGCGACCAACCTGGTCACCGCGATCGCGGACGCCTACATGGACTCGGTTCCGATGCTCGCGATCACCGGCCAGGTGTTCTCGACGCTCATGGGGACCGACGCGTTCCAGGAGGCGGACATCGTCGGCATCACGATGCCGATCACGAAGCACTCCATCCTCGTGACGCGCCCCGAGGACATCCCCTCGGCCCTCGCCTCCGCCGCGCTGATCGCCACCACCGGCCGCCCCGGCCCCGTGCTGGTCGACATCACGAAGGACGCGCAGCAGGACCAGGCGCCGTTCCTCTGGCCGCCGAAGATCGACCTGCCCGGATACCGGCCGGTCACGAAGGCCCACGGCAAGCAGATCCAGGCCGCGGCCCAGCTGCTGGTCGAGTCGAGGAAGCCGGTGCTCTACGTGGGCGGCGGCATCATCCGCGCCCGCGCGGCCGCCGAGCTGAAGGCGTTCGCCGAGGCCTGCGGCGCTCCCGTGGTGACCACGCTGATGGCGCGCGGAGCGTTCCCGGACTCGCACGAGCAGCACCTGGGCATGCCCGGCATGCACGGCACCGTCCCCGCGGTGCTCGCGCTGCAGGAGGCGGACCTGATCCTCGCGCTGGGCTCGCGCTTCGACGACCGCGTGACCGGCAAGGCGGCGCTCTTCGCGCCCCACGCCAAGGTCGTGCACGTCGACATCGACCCGGCCGAGATCTCCAAGATCCGCACCGCCGACGTGCCGATCGTGGGCGACCTGAAGGACGTCCTCCCGGACCTCACCGACGCGTTCGCCAAGGCCTCCGCCGACGGCCGCGCCGACACCTCCGAGTGGTGGAGCTACCTCAAGGGCCTGCAGACGGAGTTCCCGCTCGGCTACACCGAGCCGAACGACGGCCTGCTCTCACCGCAGTACGTCATCAAGCGCATCGGCGAGATCACCGGCCCCGAGGGCGTCTTCGCCTCCGGCGTCGGCCAGCACCAGATGTGGGCGGCGCAGTTCATCAAGTACGAGCGCCCCAACTCGTGGCTGAACTCCGGCGGCGCCGGCACCATGGGCTACTCCGTGCCCGCGGCGATGGGCGCCAAGGTCGGCGAGCCCGAGCGCACCGTGTGGGCGATCGACGGCGACGGCTGCTTCCAGATGACCAATCAGGAGCTCGCCACCTGTACGATCAACGACATCCCGATCAAGGTCGCGGTGATCAACAACTCCTCGCTCGGCATGGTGCGCCAGTGGCAGACCCTGTTCTACGAGGGCCGCTACTCCAACACCGACCTCAACACGGGTCACGACACCGTCCGGGTGCCCGACTTCGTGAAGCTCGCCGACGCCTACGGCGCGCTCGGCATCCGCGTCACGAAGCCGGAGGAGATCGACGACGCCATCCGCCTCGCCATCGCCACCAACGACCGGCCCGTGGTGATCGACTTCGTCGTCAGCCGCGACTCCATGGTCTGGCCGATGGTCCCGCAGGGCGTCTCCAACAGCTACGTCCAGTACGCCCGAGACCACAGCCCGACCTGGGACGACGAGGAGTAGACCCGCATGACGCACCACGTTCTCTCCCTGCTCGTCGAGGACAAGCCGGGACTGCTCACCCGTGTCGCCGGGCTGTTCGCCCGCCGCGGCTTCAACATCGAGTCGCTGGCGGTCGGTCCGACCGAGCTGGCCGGGCTCTCGCGCATCACGGTCGCCGTGGACGTCGAGGACCTGCCGCTCGAGCAGGTCACGAAGCAGCTCAACAAGCTCGTCAACGTGATCAAGATCGTCGAGCTCGACACCGACCAGTCGGTCCAGCGCGAGCACCTGCTCGTCAAGGTCCGCGTCGACAACGTCACGCGCTCGCAGGTGCTCGAGGCCGTCACGCTCTTCCGCGCCCGCGTGGTCGACGTCGCGACCGACGCCCTGGTGATCGAGGTCACCGGCGACACCGGCAAGACCAATGCGTTCCTGCGGGTGATCGAGCCCTACGGCATCAAGGAGATCGCGCAGTCGGGCCTGCTCGCCATCGGGCGCGGCTCCAAGTCGATCACCGAGCGCGTCTTCAAGAACTGACCGCGAACTCTCCACTACAGAAAAGGACTCACCACGTGACCGAGCTCATCTACGACGCCGACGCCGACCTCTCCATCATCCAGTCCAAGAAGGTCGCGATCGTCGGCTACGGCTCGCAGGGCCACGCGCACGCGCAGAACCTCCGCGACTCCGGCGTCCAGGTCGTCATCGCGCTGAAGGAGGGGTCGAAGTCGACCGCCAAGGCCGAGGACGACGGCTTCGAGGTCAAGAGCGTCGCCGACGCCGCGGCCTGGGCCGACCTGATCATGATCCTCGCGCCGGACCAGCACCAGCGCGCGATCTACAGCGAGCAGATCGCCTCCGCGCTGACCGAGGGCAAGACCCTCGCCTTCGCGCACGGCTTCAACATCCGCTTCGGCTACATCGAGGCGCCCGCGGGCGTCGACGTCATCCTCATCGCGCCGAAGGCCCCCGGCCACACCGTGCGCCGCGAGTTCGTCGCCGGCCGCGGCATCCCGGACATCATCGCCGTCGAGAACGACGCGACCGGCACCGCCTGGGAGACCGCGAAGTCCTACGCGAAGGCCATCGGCGGCACCCGCGCCGGCGTCATCAAGACCACCTTCACCGAGGAGACCGAGACCGACCTGTTCGGCGAGCAGGCCGTGCTCTGCGGCGGCACCTCGCAGCTCGTCCAGTACGGCTTCGAGACCCTCGTCGAGGCCGGCTACCAGCCCGAGATCGCCTACTTCGAGGTGCTGCACGAGCTCAAGCTCATCGTCGACCTCATGTGGGAGGGCGGCATCGCCAAGCAGCGCTGGAGCGTCTCCGACACCGCCGAGTACGGCGACTACGTCTCCGGCCCGCGCGTCATCGACCCGCGCGTGAAGGAGAACATGAAGGCCGTCCTCGGCGACATCCAGAGCGGCGCCTTCGCGAAGCGCTTCATCGGCGACCAGGACGCGGGCGGACCCGAGTTCCAGGAGCTGCGCGCCAAGGGCGAGAAGCACCCGATCGAGGAGACCGGCCGCGAGCTGCGCAAGCTCTTCGCCTGGAAGCAGACCGACGAGGACTACACCGACGGCAGCGTCGCGCGCTAGTCGCACCGCGTCGACCGGGGGAGCCCCGGCCCGACGAGGGACCCGTCCACCGGGATCCCCTCGCCGGGCCGGGGCTCCTCCGCGTCCGGGGCGCGCCTACCGCTCGAGCTCGCGGACGAGACGGCGGAGACCGCCCTTCGGCGGGACGAGGACGGGGTCCGGCCACCGGGGCGAGAGGTGGTCGCCGAGCGTCACCCGGCGCAGCTTGCGGCCGACGAGGGGGAGGACCCAGTCGGCCGCCCAGCGGCGCTGCTCGCGCAGCCGTGCGCGGAGGCGGAGCGGCTCCGGTGCGTCCCACGGCCCGGTCGAGATCGTGTGCGGCACGCCGAGCGTGTCGAGCACGCGGCCGGCCAGGACGCGGTGCCCGCGCTTGGAGAGGTGCATCCGGTCGGGCGACCAGAGCACGGGGGAGTGGAACTCCCGCATCGCCCAGTAGTCGACGAGGATCGCGCCCCGCTCGCGGGCGATCCGGCGGACGGCGCTGTTGTAGAGGTGGTTGCGGCGCAGGAACATCCGCGGGGCGGGCAGTCCCGGGATGTCGACGCCGGTGAAGAGCACGAGGGAGGCGCCGGTGGTCGCGAGCGCGTCGACGAGCGCCTCGTAGCGGGTGATCAGATCGACGGTGTCGGTGCCGAGGTCGAGGATGTCGTTGCCGCCGGCGTACAGCGTGATCAGGGTGGGGCGGAGCGCGAGGGCGGGCGCGAGCTGGTCCTCGGTGATCTGGGCGAGGCGCTTCGAGCGGACGGCGAGGTTCGCGTACTCCCAGCCCGGCTCGGCCTTCGCCAGGCGCTCGGCGACGCGGTCGGCCCAGCCGCGCACCCCGTTCGGCAGGCGCGGGTGCGGGTCGCCGACCCCCTCCGTGAAGGAGTCGCCGAGGGCGACGAAGCGGCGGCGGCGGTCGTCCATCCGCTCAGCCTCGCCCCCGGGGGAGGACGCGGGGTGTCCGCCGGGTGTCGGGGAGGCGGCGGCGGGCTCCGAGCCTCCTGCGAGGTGCGCGCGGCTAGGGTGTTGCGGTGATCGATGGTGGACCGGGCCGCTCCCCGGAGGACGACGACGCGGCGACCCCGCCGGCGGACCGCGGGCCGGACGCCGGCCCGGAGGACGACGCGGACGACGAGGCCCTGGAGTGGGCGGGCGAGGGCGCGGACCCGACGCTCGCCGCGGGGACGGCGCGCGTGCGCCGGACGCCCCGCACGGTCGCGGGGGCGGGCCCGGCGGACGACGGCTCGGACGACGACGACTCCGAGGACGAGGACCCCGACGACGAGGCCGCGTCCTCGTCCGCTCTGCTGATCGCGGCGGGTATCGCGGCCGGCCTCTACCTCCTGTACGCCATCGCCTGGGCGATCACGGCGACGCGGCAGTCGCCCGTCGCCGCGGTCGGCTTCGCGGGCGATGCGCTCGGCCGCGCCCTCTACTCGCTCGGGCTCTGGCTGGCGGTCCTGGCGCCGCCGGTGTGGTTCGCCGTGGTGCTCCTCGCCACCTGCGACTCCCGGGTGCGCACCCGCGTGCTCTGGCTGGTCGCCGGACTCGTCCTCCTCTCTCCGCTGCCGTTCCTCAAGGGGGCCTGATGACCGACTCGACCCGGGCCACCCTCGGCGGGACCGGCCGGCGCGACCGGCCCGGCCGGCGCCTGGCCGCCTCCGTCCTCGTCGCCGTGGTGTTCGCGCTCTTCTTCGCCTGGGACGTCTGGGAGGCGGTCGGCAACCTGATCGGCCTGCGCAGCGCTGCTGCACTTTTGGGCACCGACCTCAATCCGACCGGGTGGGCAGTGCTGCTGGTGGCCTTGTGCATGCCGGTGCTCTGCTTCACCGTCGCCGTGATGCTCGGGCGGAGGCGGGGGGTATTAGCGAGGACGGGTTTGCTTGCGGCCGCCCTGTGTCTCTCCGCCGTAATAGCCCTCGATGTGCAGCTCATATTCGGCGGCATGAATCTCTTCTCGCTGAGCTGACCGGCGGCGTCACACGGCGCGGGGCGCGCGCACCCCTCCGCTACAGTGACGGGGGGCTGCCGACGCCCCCGCCTCGGTGCCCGCTCCGTCCCCTCTCCGAAGGAAGCGCCTCTCGTGACAAAGCCGGTCGTCCTGATCGCCGAAGAACTCTCGCCCGCCACCGTGGACGCGCTCGGTCCCGACTTCGAGATCCGCTCCGTGGACGGCACCGACCGCCCGGCGCTGCTCGAGGCCCTCGCCACAGCGCACGCGATCCTGGTGCGCTCCGCGACGCAGGTCGACGCGGAGGCGATCGCCGCGGCCCCCTCGCTCCAGGTGATCGCCCGCGCCGGTGTGGGCCTGGACAACGTCGACATCACCGCCGCGACCGCCGCGGGCGTCATGGTCGTGAACGCGCCGACCTCGAACATCATCTCGGCCGCCGAGCTCACCGTCGGCCACATCCTGAGCCTCGCCCGCCACATCCCCGCCGCGCACAGCGCGCTCGCGCAGGGCCTCTGGAAGCGCTCGAAGTACACGGGCGTCGAGCTCTACGAGAAGACCGTCGGCATCATCGGCCTCGGCCGCATCGGCGCGCTGATCACCGCGCGCCTGCAGGCCTTCGGTGTGAACGTCGTCGCCTACGACCCCTACGTGACCAGCGCCCGCGCGCAGCAGCTCGGCGTCACGCTCCTCTCCCTGGAGGAGCTGCTGGCCGAGAGCGACTTCATCACGATCCACATGCCGAGGACCCCCGAGACGACGGGCATGATCTCGGACGATCAGCTGGCGCTGATGAAGCCGTCGGCGTTCATCGTGAACGTGGCCCGCGGCGGCCTCATCGACGAGGACGCGCTGCACCGCGCGCTCGTCGCGAAGACCATCGCCGGCGCCGGACTCGACGTGTTCGTGAAGGAGCCGCCGACCGGATCGCCGCTGCTCGCCCTCGAGAACGTGGTCGTCACTCCGCACCTCGGGGCCTCGACCGACGAGGCGCAGGAGAAGGCCGGCGTCTCGGTCGCCCGCTCGGTGCGCCTCGCGCTCTCGGGCGAGCTCGTGCCGGACGCCGTGAACGTCGCCGGCGGCGTGATCGACGAGTACGTGCGCCCCGGCATCCCGCTGGTCGAGAAGCTCGGCCAGGTCTTCTCGGGCCTCGCGGACTCGCCGGTCACCTCCATCGACGTCGAGGTGCGCGGCGAGCTCGCCGGCTACGACGTGAAGGTCCTCAAGCTGGCGGCTCTCAAGGGCGTGTTCACCAACGTGGTCTCGGAGACGGTGTCCTACGTCAACGCGCCGGTGCTCGCGGAGCAGCGCGGCATCGAGGTGCGCCTGATCACGGAGCCGGTCTCGGACGAGTACCGCAACGTGATCACGCTGCGCGGCGCGCTCTCGGACGGCTCGCAGATCTCGGTCTCGGGCACGCTGACCGGCACCAAGCAGGTCGAGAAGATCGTGGCGATCAACGGCTACGACGTCGAGGTCCCCCTCGCGAAGCACCTCGTCGTCATGAGCTACGTCGACCGCCCCGGGATCGTCGCGGTCTACGGCCGTGAGTTCGGCGACGCCGCGGTCAACATCGCGGGCATGCAGATCGCGCGCACCGAGGCGGGCGGCAAGGCGCTCTCGGTGATCACCATCGACTCTCCCGCCCCCGACGGCCTGCTCGAGAAGGTCCGCGTCGCGATCGACGCCGACCTCATGCAGGAGATCGACATCACCGAGCAGTGAGCACGCGGCGGTTCGCTCAGGTCGACGTCTTCGGCGCCGCGCCGTTCCGGGGCAACCCGGTGGCGGTCGTCGTCGACGGCGACGGCGTGGGCGACGCCGCGATGGCGGAGTTCGCGCGCTGGACGAACCTGTCCGAGACGACCTTCCTCCTCCGCCCGAGCGACCCCGCGGCCGACTACCGGCTGCGGATCTTCACGCCGGGCGGGGAGCTGCCCTTCGCCGGGCACCCGACCCTCGGGAGCGCGCACGCCTGGCTCGCGGCCGGAGGGACGGCCCGCGCGGCGGGGGAGCTCGTGCAGGAGTGCGCCGCGGGTCTCGTCCGACTGCGGGTGACGGAGGAGGGCATCGCCTTCGCCGCCCCGCCCCGCCGGCGGACCGGACCGGTCGACGAGGCGACGATCGAGCGGGTGGCTGCGGCTCTGCGGATCCCGCGCGCGGAGATCCTCGACCACGAGTGGGTCGACAACGGTCCCGGCTGGCTGGCCGTGCGGCTCGCATCGGCGGAGCAGGTCCTCGCGCTGCGGCCGGACCAGGCTCTCCTCGCCGGGCTCCCCGTCGGCGTCGTGGGCGAGCATCCGGCGGGAGGCGAGTGCGCGGTCGAGGTGCGGGCGTTCATCCCCGACGCCGGTGTGTCCGAGGACCCGGTGACGGGGAGCCTCAACGCGGGGATCGCCCAGTGGCTGATCGGCAGCGGCGTGCTGCCCGAGCGCTACACGGCCGCCCAGGGGGCGGCGCTGGGCCGAGCCGGGCGCGTGCGCGTCGAGAGCACGGACGGCGCGATCTGGATCGGCGGCGCGACGGTGACCCTGATCGACGGGGTCGTCGAGCTGTAGCGGGTCCGCCGGGGGCGGCGCGGCTCAGCTCCCGAGGAGGCGCTGGACGACCGCGAGGACGTCCTCGGCCTCGCCGCGCGACGGCGAGCCCGTGGGGAGCAGGGCAGAGTTGTAGTAGAGCCCGTCGCTCATCAGGACGATCGCCCGGGCGACGAGCGGGTCGCCCACGGCGTCGGCGACCACCTCGTTCCAGCTGTCGTGGATCCGCGCGAGGCCGCCGCTGGCGCGCTCGTCGTGCCCCTGCGCGATGCGCGACACGGCGAGGATCGTGCGGTCGAAGGCCGAGTCGGCGGCGAAGGAGGTGCGCAGCAGGTAGGCGACCACGCCCTCGGGAGCGGCGAGGCTCTGCGCGACGTCCGCCTCCCGCCGCGCGTCGAGGCGCTGCAGGAGCCCGTCGACGAGAGCGTCCTTCGAGGGGAAGTGGTAGAGCAGCCCGCCCTTGGAGACTCCGGCCTCGCGCGCGACGGCGTCGAGGGTCGCGGCGCGCTCGCCCTGCTCGATGAGGAGCTGCTCGAACGCGTCGAGGACGCGGTCGCGGGCGGGGGCAGGAGGCACGGCGACCATCCTACGGCGGATCAGTGGCGACTGTACCGGCTGGACGGTATACTCTCTCCTTCTCCTCTGAAAGGTCGTTCCCGTGTCCGCGCGCACCGCTCCCGTCTCCACCCACGACACCGCCGGCGCCGCCGACAGGGTCGGGCGACGCGCCTGGGTGGCGCTCGCGGTGCTGATGCTCCCGGTGCTGCTGGTCTCGGTCGACAACACGGTGCTGAACTTCGCGCTCCCTTCGATCGCCGAGGATCTGGGCCCCTCCGGCACCGAGCTGCTGTGGATCGTCGACGCCTACCCGCTGGTGCTCGCGGGCCTGCTGGTGGCGATGGGCAGTCTCGGCGACAGGGTCGGGCGGCGGCGCCTCCTGCTGGTCGGCGCGGTCGGCTTCGCCGCCGTCTCGGTCGTGGCCGCGTTCGCTCCCACCGCCGCGGCGCTCATCGGCGCCCGCGCGGCACTGGGCTTCTTCGGCGCGATGCTGATGCCCTCGACGCTCTCGCTCCTGCGCAGCGTCTTCCCCGACCGCGACCAGCGCCGCCTCGCGATCGCGATCTGGGCGACCGGCTTCGCCGTGGGCTCGGGCATCGGCCCGCTGGTCGGCGGCGTGCTGCTCGAGCACTTCCCCTGGGGGTCGGTGTTCCTGCTCGCGGTGCCCGTGCTGCTCCCGCTGGTCGTCCTGGTGCCGATCCTGGTGCCGGAGTCGCGCGACCCGCAGCCCGGCCCGGTCGACGTGGTCAGCATCCTGCTGTCGCTGGCGACCATGGCGCCGGTCGTCTACGCGGTGAAGTCCTTCGCCGAGCACGGGATCGACGCGGTCGGCGTCGCGGCGCTCGTCGTGGGCGTCGTCTCGGGAGTTCTGTTCGTCCGCCGCCAGCAGCGCCGGGCCTCGCCGATGCTCGATCTCTCGCTCTTCCGCCGCGGCTCGTTCAGTGCGGCGATCGTGGTCAACCTCCTCAGCGTCACCGCGCTGGTCGGCGGGCTCTTCTTCCTCTCGCAGCACCTGCAGCTCGTGGTCGGGCTCTCGCCGCTGGAGGCGGGCCTCGTGCTCGTGCCGGGCCTCGCCGTGATGATCCTGGCCGGGCTCGGCGTGGTGCCGATCGCGCGCCGCGTCGCTCCGCGCCTCGTCGTCCCGGCCGGACTGCTGGTCTCGGCCGTCGGGTACATCCTGCTGGCCCTCGGCAGCGGAGCGCCCGGAGGAGCGTCCGCGCTCACCGTCGCCGTCGCCTTCGCGTTCCTCGGCCTGGGCATCGGTGCGGCCGAGACGGTGTCGAACGAGCTGATCCTGGCCAACGCGCCCGCCGACAAGGCCGGTGCGGCCTCCGCCGTCTCCGAGACCGCCTACGAGCTCGGTGCCGTCCTCGGCACCGCGACGCTCGGCACGGTCCTCACCGCCGTGTACCGCGGGGGAGTCGTGCTGCCCGAGGGCCTCGACGCCGCGCAGGCGCAGCGGGCCGGGGAGACCCTCGGCGGCGCCGTCTCGGTCGCCGGCGAGCTGCCCGCCGACTCCGCCGCGAGCCTCGTCGCGTCGGCGAGCGCGGCGTTCGACTCGGGCGTCGGCTGGTCGGCCTGGCTCGGTGTCGTCCTCGTGCTGGCCGCCGCCGCGGTCGGCGCCTGGCGCCTCCGCCGGAGCTGACGCTCCTCCTCTCCTCCCGAGGGAGGCCGCCCGGGACGCGCAGCGCCTCCCGGGCGGCCCTCGCCAGCCCGACGGGGGGCGCGTGCCCCGGACCGCGGCGCGGGCGGGCCGCGAGTACGCTGGGGGGACTCCGACCCCGTACGCCTGAGGACCGCCATGCCCCGCACCGTGAAGCTCGCCGTCATCCCCGGAGACGGGATCGGGCCCGAGGTGACCGCCGAGGCCGTCAAGGTCCTCGACGCCGTCACCGCCGACTCCGACCTGGTGCTCGAGACGACCACCTTCTCGCTCGGCGCCGCCCGCTACCTCGAGACCGGCGACGTCCTCACCGACGAGGACCTCGCGGCGATCGCGGGGCACGACGCGATCCTCCTGGGCGCCGTCGGCGGAGCACCGGGGGACCCGCGCCTCCGGGACGCGAACATCGAGCGCGGGCTGCTCCTGCGGCTGCGCTTCGAGCTCGACCACTACGTCAACCTGCGGCCGACCCGTCTCTACGCGGGCGTCCCCTCGCCGCTCGCGGCTCCCGGCGAGGTCGACTTCGTGGTCGTCCGCGAGGGCACGGAGGGGCCCTACGTCGGTACCGGCGGCTCGATCCGGCAGGGCACCCCGCACGAGGTCGCCAACGAGGTGTCGGTCAACACCGCCTACGGGGTCGAGCGCGTCGTCCGCCACGCGTTCGAGCTCGCCCGCACGCGCCGCTCCCGGCTGACGCTCGTCCACAAGACGAACGTCCTCGTCTTCTCCGGCTCGCTCTGGAAGCGGATCGTCGACGAGGTGGGGGCCGCCTTCGAGGACGTGGCCGTCGACTACCTCCACGTGGACGCCGCCACGATCTTCCTCGTGACCGACCCTGCTAGGTTCGACGTCATCGTCACCGACAACCTCTTCGGCGACATCCTGACCGATCTGGCCGGCGCGATCAGCGGCGGCATCGGACTCGCGGCCTCGGGCAACATCAACCCCGACGGCGCGTTCCCCAGCATGTTCGAGCCGGTCCACGGATCCGCGCCCGACATCGCAGGACGGCAGCTCGCCGACCCGACCGCCGCGATCCTCTCGGCCGCGATGCTGCTGGACCACCTCGGCCGGAGCGACGAGGCCGCCCGCGTCACCGCGGCCGTGACCGCCGACATCGAGTCGCGCGACGGCACCCCGCGCTCCACGGCCGCGATCGGCGACTCCGTCGTCGCCCGCCTCCGCTGATCCCCCGCAGAAGGACACCACCACGATGAGCACCGACTCCGCCCCCGCCGACCTCGCGTTCGAGGTGACCGCCGCCCCCGCGCCCCGCTCCGCCGAGGAGCGCGCCCGGATCCTCGCGAACCCCGGCTTCGGCATGCACTTCACCGACCACATGGTCGGCCTCCGCTGGACCCGCGCGGACGGCTGGCACAGCGCCCGCGTCGAGCCCTACGGCCCGCTCGCGCTCGACCCCGCCGCCGCCGTCCTGCACTACGCGCAGGAGATCTTCGAGGGGATGAAGGCCTACCGCCACGAGGACGGCTCCGTCTGGACCTTCCGCCCGGAGGCGAACGCGCGCCGCCTGCAGCGCTCGGCCCGCCGTCTCGCGCTGCCGGAGCTCCCGACGGACCTCTTCGTCGAGTCGCTGCGGCAGCTGATCGCGGTCGACGGCGACTGGGTCCCCTCGGAGCCGGAGACCAGCCTCTACCTGCGCCCGTTCATGTTCGCGCAGGAGGCGTTCCTCGGCGTGCGCGCGGCCGAGGACGTCGGCTACTACGTGATCGCCAGCCCCGCCGGCGCCTACTTCTCGGGCGGCGTCGCCCCCGTGTCGATCTGGCTCTCCACCTCCTACGCCCGGGCGGGCAAGGGCGGCACGGGAGCGGCGAAGACGGGTGGCAACTACGCCTCCTCCCTCCTCCCGCAGCAGGAGGCCTACAGCCACGGCTGCGCGCAGGTCCTCTTCCTCGACTCGCAGGAGTCGCAGTGGATCGAGGAGCTCGGCGGCATGAACGTGGTGCTGGTGAAGAAGGACGGCACGCTGGTCACCCCGGAATCGGACTCGATCCTCGAGGGCATCACGCGCGACAGCGTCCTGCAGCTCGCCGAGGACCGCGGCCACCGCGTCGAGCGGCGCCGCGTGAGCATCGACGAGTGGCGCGACGGAGTGGCCTCCGGCGATGTGGTCGAGGTGTTCGCCTGCGGGACCGCCGCCGTGATCACCCCGATCGCCGAGCTCAAGGGCGAGGGCTTCTCCGTCGGCCGCGAGGGCGCGCCCGCCGGGGAGCTCACGATGTCGCTCCGCGAGGAGCTGACCGGCATCCAGTACGGACGCCGCGAGGACACGCACGGATGGATGACGAGGCTGGACGCATGAAGGTCGCACGATTCGCCACGCAGCGCGACGGGGACAACGGGGGAGCGATCCACTTCGGGATCGTGGACGAGGACGACCTGGTCGTGCTCGCCGGCGACCCGATGTTCGCCGGGTTCGACACCACGGGGGAGCGCATCCCGATCGCGGAGGCGAAGCTCCTCGCGCCGGTGATCCCGCGCTCCAAGATCGTCGGCATCGGGAGGAACTACGCCGATCACGCGGCCGAGATGGGCGGCGACGCCCCGGCGGAGCCGCTGGTGTTCCTCAAGCCGAACACGTCGGTCATCGGCCCGGACGAGGCGATCGTCCTCCCCGAGGACAGCCAGCAGGTGGAGTTCGAGGGCGAGCTGGCGATCGTGATCGGCGCCGTGGCCCGCAACGTCCGCGCGGAGGACTACGAGGACGTGGTCTTCGGGTACACGATCGCCAACGACGTCACCGCACGCGACCTCCAGCGCTCCGACGGCCAGTGGGCGCGGGCGAAGGGCTACGACACCTTCTGCCCGCTCGGACCGGTCATCGAGACCGAGTTCGTCTGGAACGAGAGCGCGATCGAGACCCGCGTCAACGGGCGCGTGCAGCAGTCGGGCAGCACCGGCGACATGATCCACGGGGTGCCCGAGCTCGTGGCCTACGTCTCGCGCATCTTCACGCTGCTCCCCGGGGACGTGATCCTCACCGGGACGCCCGCCGGCGTCGGGCCGATCGCGAACGGGGACACCGTCGCGGTGGACGTCGAGGGCATCGGCACGCTGTTCAACCCGGTGGTCGTCCGGCGCTGAGCCCGGGCCCTCCTGCGCGGAGGGACGAGCGCCTCCGGCCCGCAAGGATCCTCGGATCCGGCGGGCCGGACGCGTCCGAGCGGGACGTCAGTCGGCGCTCGCCGGGTCGCTGCCGACCGCGCCCTCGGTCTCGTCCGGCAGGTCGGCGTCGCCGGAGACGGTGTCTCCTCCGCTGTCACCGTCGGTCACGGCGTCCGTGACACCGCGGTCGATCGCGGTGCCCCCGGGAGCGGCCCCCGCGGCGGAGGCGTCGGCCGCGTCCTCGCCGGGCAGCACCGTCTGCGCGCCGCCGGTGTTCGGAACGGCGTCGCCGCCGGATCCGGGAAGGTCCTCGTTCACGTTCTGGTCGGCCATGTCGGCTCCTCTCGTCGGGGCTCCAGCCCAGCACGCGACGGGCCCCTCCGCAGGACGTTGACAGCGCGGGGACGAGGGGGCAGAGGCGGGCCGTGAGGCCGGGCGACGCGCCTTCACCGTGCTCCCCGGCGCTGTCAAGCGGACTGCCTCCGGGGCCGTCTGGTCGTAGCGTCGAGCTATGAACTCCTCCCGCACCGACTCCGTCAGCCGCATCGCCCGGGAGGACTTCGGCTGGTCGTCGCTGCTCCCCGGTCAGCGCGAGGCGATCGAGTCGGCCGCCTCCGGGCGCGACACGCTGCTGGTGCTGGCGACGGGCGGCGGCAAGTCCGCGGTCTACCAGATCGCCGGAGCCGAGCGCGGCGGCGTCGTCCTGGTCGTCTCCCCGCTCGTCGCCCTGCAGGCCGACCAGCTCGCCGCGATCGAGGCGGCTCCGGCGGCCCCGCCCGCCGTCGCGATCAACTCCTCCCAGGGCGCCGCGGCCGTCGCCCGCGCCTGGGACCGGATCGACGAGGGCGGCCCGCTCTACGTGCTCCTGGCGCCCGAGCAGCTCGCCAAGCCCGAGAACGTGGCGCGTCTGGCGGCCGCGGGAGTGTCGCTCCTGGTCGTCGACGAGGCGCACTGCGTCTCCTCCTGGGGCCACGACTTCCGCCCCGACTACCTCCGCCTGGCCGATGTGCGCGGCGAGCTCGGAGACCCGCCGGTGCTCGCGATGACCGCCACCGCCTCCGGTCCGGTGCGCGACGAGATCATCGAGCGCCTCCGGATGACCGACCCCGAGATCCAGGTGCACGGCGTCGACCGTCCGGAGATCCGGCTGGTGGTGCACCGCCACGAGAGCGAGAACGAGAAGCGCGCCGCCGTGGTCGAGGAGGCGCGCAGCTGGACGGCTCCGGGCCTGGTCTACGTCGCCACCCGCAAGGAGACGGAGGCCTACGCGGCCGACATCGCGGCGGAGGGGCGCCGGGTCGCGGCGTACCACGCCGGACTCAAGGTGTCCGAGCGCAAGGTCGTGCACGAGCAGTGGCGCGCCGGCGAGCTCGACGTCGTCGTCGCGACCTCGGCCTTCGGGATGGGCATCGACCGGGCCGACGTCCGCTTCGTGCTGCACGCGACGACCACCGAGTCGCTCGACGCGTACTACCAGGAGATCGGCCGCGCGGGTCGCGACGGCGAGCCGGCGACGGGCGCTCTGCACTACCGCGCCGAGGATCTGGGTCTCCGCCGCTTCTTCGCCAAGCGCTCGGTCGACAAGGCCGCGCTGCGCGTGATCTGGGCGGCCGTCTCGGAGCAGCCGGGGCTCGACTCCGCGGCTCTCGCGAAGGAGCTGGGGAAGCCGGCCCGCACGATCGCCCGGATCGTCAACGATCTCGCGGACGCGGGGCTGGTGGAGACCGGGTCCGGTCTGCGCGCCACGCGCGAGGCCTCGGGCGACGAGGCCGTGCACGCGGTGAAGGAGGCTCTGGCCTCCCGCGAGCGGATCGCGGAGTCGCGCCTGTCGATGATGCGCGCCTACGCGGAGACCAGCCAGTGCCGCCGCCGAGTCCTGCTGGACTACTTCGGCGTGGAGTCGGCCGAGTGGTGCGGCAACTGCGACGGCTGCGAGCGGCACGAGGCGAGCGGCGAGACCGTCGAGGCGCCCGTGGACGCCCCTCTGAGCGTCGACGAGTCGGTGGAGCACCGCGAGTGGGGCGCCGGCACCGTGATGAGCGTGGAGGCCGACCGGGCGACGATCTTCTTCGAGTCCGAGGGCTACAAGGTGCTGTCGTTCCAGGCGCTCGAGTCCGGCGTCCTGCGCGAGCGCGAGCACGCCTCCGCCTGACCCCGGCTCTCCGCGCCGGCCGATCGCCGCTCGCGGGACGCCGCTCCGGTACGACAGGCACGGCGTGCCGTGCACCGGAGCGGCGTCCCGCGGAGGGGGTCAGACCTTCGAGACGGCCGAGCTCACGTCAGTGGGCTTCTCGTAGTCGCCGTCCGGGATCGCACGGAGGGCCTCGAGGACGTCGCCGTCCGCGCCCTCCTTCTCCGCGGTCTCGACGATCGTGTCCTTCGAGGCGGGGTAGTCGATGCCCGAGAGGTACTTCTGGATCTGGATCGGGTTGGGTGCGTCCATCGTGCTGTCCTTTCGTCGCCTTGCTGAGTGTTACGAGTGCTCTTCGGCGAAGAGCCGGTCGAAGGCGTCGACGCGCCGGTCGGTGACCGTCGTGGGCGTCTCGAGGTGCACGGCGCCGCTGGGCACGAGGCCCGCGCCGCCGAAGCGCTCCATGACGCGCCACTGCGCGGCGACGTCCTCACCGCTGTGCTCCGGGGGCAGCTGCTCCCAGAAGTCGAAGCCGCCGACGGCCAGGAGGGCGTCGCGGCGGTAGAGGACGCACGCGCCCAGCCAGGCGACCCTGTACGCGCGCCAGGCGCCCTCCGGGACGTCGAGGCGGGCGGCGACGTGCGTGAGATTCGCCGCGTTGTGCAGCGGCCAGCGCTCGAACTCCGGGGTTCCGCGCCGCACCCGCTCGGGCTCCACGCGCTCCTCCCAGGTCTCGAACGACTCGGTCTCGTGCGGGCGCACGTCCTCGAGGTAGGACAGGCCCTGCACCGCGGAGCCGACGAAGCCGCAGTCGAGGCGCTCGAGGGCCTCGTGCAGCCGCGAGAGCGTGCCCGGCTCGAGCCACACGTCGTCGTCGAGGAAGAGGACGGCCGGGGCAGTGGCGAGGGAGAAGAGGTAGTGCCTCTGCTCCGCGAGCCCGCGCCGGGGCAGGTGCCGGCGCACCACCGGAGCCCGGCCCTGCGCCTCCAGCACGCGCAGCATCGCGAGGATCGTCGGGTCGCTCTCGGCGACCGCGTCGTCGGACTGGTCGCTCACGATCACGCGGAAGGGCGGGTCGTCCTGGGCGGCGAGTCCGGCGAGCGTGGCGGCGAGCTCGGCACGGCGGCCGACCGTCGGCACCAGCACGTCGATCAGCGGCTGCCGGGGAGCCTCCGGGACCCCCCAGCGCCCCGACCACCGGCGGCTGGTCACGGCGCGGCCGATCGGATGCGCTGGACCATCTCGGTCGTGGAGTGCTCCGAGACGTAGCCGACCGTGGTGACGACACCCCCGTAGGAGCGCACGACGGCCGCCTCCGCGAGCATGTCGGGGTTGTAGTCCCCGCCCTTCACGTAGACGTCGGGCTGCACGCGCTCGAGCAGCGGGATGGGGGTGTCTCCGCCGAAGAGCGTCACGTAGTCGACGCAGCCCAGCTCGGCGATCACGCCCGCGCGGTCGCCCTCCGGGTTGATCGGCCGTCCCTCGCCCTTCAGCCGCCTGACGGAGTCGTCGTCGTTCACCGCGACCACGAGCACGTCGCCGAGCTCGCGGGCCTGGCGGAGATACGCCGTGTGGCCGCGGTGCAGGACGTCGAAGCAGCCGTTGGTGAAGACCACGCGGCGACCGCGGCGCGCCTGCTTCGCGAGGACCTCGACGAGGGCGTCCTCGCCGAGCACGACGGCGCCGGGAGCGGCGAGGGAGGCGAGCAGGTCGTCGCCCGAGCAGACGGAGGTGCCGGGGCGCTGCACGACCACGTCGGCGGCGGCCTGCGCCAGATCGACGGCGGTGGCCAGGGAGCGGCCGGCGGCGAGGGCGAGGGTGGCGGTCGCGGCGAAGGTGTCGCCGGCGCCGGACGCCTGCTTCTCCTCCGCGGGCTGAGCGAAGGTGCGGCTGACCGTGCCGTCGGCGTCGAGGGCGGTGGAGCCGTCCCGGTCGAGGGTGACCACGACGTGCCGGGCGCCCGAGCGGGCGCGCAGGTCGTCCGCCGCGTCGCGCACGGCGGCGGCCCGCTCCGTCCCGCGGCCGAGGGAGCCGCCGAGCAGCCGCTCCGCCTCCTTGGCGTTCGGGGTGACGAGGTCCGGCCGGGCGAAGGCCCAGTCGGCGAGCTCGTGCGCGTCGATCACGAGGAGGCCGGGGCGCCCGACGGCGAGCAGGCGCTCGACGGCCTCGCGGAGGATCCCCGAGCCGTAGTCGCAGACCAGGACGGCGTCGGCGCCCGCGGCGGCCTCGGCGGCCGCACCGGCGAGCAGGGCCAGCTCGTCGTCGGCCGGGCGGTGCGGGCCGGAGTCGACGCGCAGCATCACGCTGTCGCCGCCGACCACGCGGGTCTTGATCGTCGTCGCGGCGCCGATGCGGACGACCCGGGAGGTGTCCAGGCCGGCCCGCTCGAGGGCGCGCACGAGCCGGTCGCCCTCGGAGTCGCCTCCGGCCACGCCGACCGTGCGGACGACGGCGCCCAGCGCGTGCAGGTTGGCGGCGGTGTTGGCGGCCCCTCCCGCGACGTCGACGACGTCCTCGAGCCGCAGGACCGGCGCGGGCGCCTCCCGCGTGACGCGCTCCGCCTCGCCGAGCCACCAGGAGTCGAGGATGAGGTCCCCGATCACGGCGACGACCGGCGGGCGCTCGTGGACGTGCGCCAGGAGGGCGCTCGCCCGCTGGAGCGCCGAGCCCTCGAGGCTCATCGCGCGCCTCCCGGCAGAACGGGCAGGCCGAAGTGCACGACCGTGGTCGTGGTCATCTCGTCGAGCAGCTCCGGGCCGTAGCCGAAGCCGGAGCCGGACGCTCCGCGGGGCTGGGCGCTGCCGCCCGGGGCTCCTCCGAAGACGCCGTTGACCTTGACGGTGCCCACCGGCAGCGTCGCCGCGGCCCGATGGGCGTGCTCCATGTCGGCGGTGAGGATCGAGGCGGCCAGACCGTAGGGGCTCGCGGCGGCCAGGTCCAGGCCCTCGTCGAAGGAGTCGACGACGCGGATCGGCGCGACGGGCCCGAAGGTCTCCTCCGTCATCACCAGCATCGACTCGGTGCAGTCGGCCAGGACGGTCGCGGGGTAGAAGGTGCCGTCCCCGGGAGTGCCGCCGGTGAGGGCGCGCGCGCCGCTGCCGAGCGCCTCCGTGACGTGCTCGTGGACGGCGTCGCGCATGCGGGCGTCGACGAGGCGGGGGAGCGGGCCCGCGCTCCAGCGGTCGGCCTCGGCGACCAGCGCCGCCGTGAACGCCTCGGCGATGTCGCGGTGCACGTAGATCCGCTCGACGGAGGTGCAGATCTGGCCGGCGTTGGCGAAGGCGCCCAGCGCGGCCTGCTCGGCGGCCCAGACCGGGTCGACGTCGCGGTCGACGACGAGCGCGTCGTTGCCGCCGTTCTCGAGGATCACGTGCGTGCCGGTGAGGGCGGCGACCCGGGCGAGCGCGCGGCCGGTGGCGGTCGAGCCGACGTGGGCGAGGACGTCGACGCCCTCGGTGCGCGCCAGCTCGTCGCCGACCGCCCCGTCGCCCTCGACCAGGGTCAGCACGCCCTCGGGCAGCGCCTCGGCGAGGATGCTCGTGAAGAGGGCGCCCGTGCCCGGACTGCGCTCGCTCGGCTTGTGCACGACGACGTCACCGGAGACGATCGCGGCGCCCAGGAGGCCCGCAGCGACGGCGACCGGGTCGTTCCACGGAGTGAGGGCGAGCACGACACCGCGCGGGTGCGGCAGGGCCAGATCGACGTTGAGAGCCCCTCCGCGCAGGCTCCTCCCGCGGTGCAGCGGGCCGAGCTCGGCGTACTGGAGCAGCGTGTCGACACCGGCGCGCACGCCGCCCAGCGCGTCGCCGGCGGGCTTGCCCGTCTCCTGCGTGTTGAGGTCGGCGAGCTCCTGCTCGCGCTCGGCCACGCGGTGGGCGGCGGCACGGAGCAGGGCGCCGCGCTCGGCGGGCGCGGTGGCGGCCCACGCGGGGAACGCGGTCCGCGCGCGGCGGACGGCGTCGGCGGCGGTCGTGGCGGGGGTCGTGATGTCGATGGTCACGGTCACCTCTCGGTCGGGGGCGCCCGCGGAGTGGCGGACGCATCCGTCCGGTACCCGGGTGGTGCGCGCCTAGACACGCCGCCTCGGGAATCCGCCCCCGGATCGGCGACGAGGGCTCGCCGCCGATCCGGTTTCGGATCGGTCCCGGCGGGGAAGTGGAGGAGTGCACCGTCCCCGGAGCGGCGCCCGCGCGCCCTCCGCACCTGAGAGGAACCCGTCGTGGTCGCCATCGCCCCCCTCCGAGAGCCCTTCGCCGGAGTCGAGAGGATCGCCGTCCTGCGCGGCGGCGGACTCGGCGACCTGCTGTTCGCGCTGCCCGCCGTCGACGCCCTCGCGGCCGCCTACCCGGGAGCCGAGATCACCCTGCTCGGGACGCCCGCGCACCGGGTCCTGCTGACGGGCGTCGAGTCGCCGATCGCCGACGTCGAGATCCTGCCGGTGGCGCAGGGCGTCCGCGACGGAGAGGGGGAGGACCCCCGGGTCGTCGAGGACTTCACCGAGCGGATGCGCGCGCGCCGCTTCGACCTGGCCGTGCAGCTGCACGGCGGCGGGCGCTACTCCAACCCGTTCCTCCAGCGCCTCGGCGCGCGCCACACGATCGGGTCGCGCACCGACGACGCCGCGGAGCTCGAGCGCACGATCCCCTACGTCTACTACCAGCACGAGATGCTGCGGGCGCTCGAGATCGTCGGGCTGGCCGGAGCGCCCGCGACCCGCCTCGAGCCGGCGCTCGCCGTGGATCCGGAGCGGCGGGACCGCCTCGCCGCCGCGCTGCCCGCGGGCGGCCCGCTGGTGCTGATCCACCCCGGCGCGACCGATCCCCGCCGCCGCTGGCCCGCCGCCTCCTTCGCCGCCGTGGCGACGGAGCTGCTGGCTGACGGCGCGCGCGTGCTGGTGGTGGGCGACGCCTCGGACGTGCCCGCCGCCGACGAGATCGTCGCCGGAGCGCCGGGAGCGGTCTCCTGGGCGGGCGTCGTGGACCTCCCGGACCTCGCTCCGCTGCTCTCGCTCGCCGACCTCGTGCTCGGCAACGACTCCGGACCACGCCATCTCGCCGCCGCGGTCGGCGCTCCGACGGTCGGGGTCTTCTGGGTGGGCAACGCGATCAACGCCGCGGCCCTCGGGCGGCAGCGCCATCGGGTGCAGCTGAGCTGGACCACGCACTGCCCGGTCTGCGGGCGCGACGCTACGCAGGTCGGCTGGACCGCTCCGCGCTGCGAGCACGACGTCACGTTCGTCGGCGATGTGCGCGTCGAGGCGGTGCTCGAGGACGTCCGCGGGGTGCTCGCCTCCACCCGCTGAACCGCGAGACGCCACCTCGGTACGCGACGCGCCGGGGCGTGCGGACCGAGGCGGCGTCTCGCGGAGGGGGATCCGGGGCGCGCCCGGATCAGCGGATCACGGCCAGGACGGCTCCTCCTCGTGCGTGATGACGAGCTCGCGGACCTCGCAGCCGCGCGGCTGGCCGAGGACGAACATGACGGCGTTCGCCACGTTCTCCGGATCGTTCAGCAGCGCGTCCGGACCCGGCTTGTACTGCTCGTCGCGGTCGTCGAAGAAGCGCGTCTTCATGCCCGACGGGATCAGCGTGGTCACGCCGATCTCGCCCTTGGTCTCGGCCGCGAGCGCGCGGGTGAAGCCGAGAACGCCGAACTTCGAGGCGCAGTACGCGGTCGCGTCCGAGACGGCCTTGATCGCGAGCGAGGAGGCGACGGTGACGACGCGGCCGTGGGTCTCGGTGAGGAAGGGCAGCGCCGCCCGGACGACGGCCGCGGTGCCGAGAAGGTTGACGGAGATGACGCGCTCCCACTCCTCCGGCTCCACATCGACGAGGCGGCCGCAGCGGTCGATGCCGGCCGCGGTCACGACGGCGTCGAGCCCGCCGTGCTCGCGGGCGATCTCGACGACCGCCTTCTCGGCCTCGCGGGTCTTCGCGACGTCGACCTGGTAGGCGGCGACGCCCTCCTTCACCGACGAGACGTCGCGGTCGAGCACGATCGGGGTGCCGC
>NZ_PSVX01000057.1:0-23398 GCF_002932695.1 Rathayibacter sp. AY1D2
CATCGCCGACGGCATCGTCGAGCAGATCATCCGCCCGACCGGCCTGATCGATCCCGAGATCGTCGTCAAGCCGACGAAGGGCCAGATCGACGACCTGCTCGAGGAGATCAAGCGCCGCACCGAGCGCGACGAGCGCGTGCTCGTCACGACGCTGACGAAGCGCATGGCCGAGGAGCTCACCGACTTCCTCACGGAGGCCGGCGTCCGGGTCCGCTACCTGCACTCCGACGTCGACACCCTGAGGCGCGTCGAGCTCCTCTCGGAGCTGCGAGCGGGCGTGTACGACGTCCTGGTCGGCATCAACCTGCTGCGCGAGGGGCTCGACCTGCCCGAGGTCTCGCTCGTGGCGATCCTCGACGCCGACAAGGAGGGCTTCCTCCGCTCGTCCACGTCGCTCATCCAGACGATCGGCCGTGCGGCGCGCAACGTCTCGGGCGAGGTCCACATGTACGCCGACAAGGTGACGGACTCGATGCGGCTCGCGATCGACGAGACCGACCGCCGACGCGAGAAGCAGGTCGCCTACAACCTCGACCACGGTATCGACCCGACGCCGCTGCGGAAGAAGATCGCCGACATCACCGACGCCCTCGCCCGCGAGGGGGCCGACACCGCCAAGCTGCTCGCCGGGCGCGACGCCAAGAAGAAGAGCCCGACGCCGAACCTGCGCCGACAGGGTCTCGCCGCGAACGGCGGCAACGACCTCGAGGCGATCATCTCCGACCTCAACGGGCAGATGCTCCAGGCGGCGGGCGAGCTCAAGTTCGAGCTCGCGGCCCGGCTGCGGGACGAGGTCCAGGAGCTCAAGCGCGAGCTCCGCCAGATGGAGAAGGCCGGGCACCTGTCCTGATCGGGGGCGCTGATCCGCAAGGGGAGGGGCCCGCGGATCAGCGCCCAGCGAACGCCACGGGCGATGTCGGTGGCTCCGCATACACTTTCGGAGTGTCGATCCTGAACGCCGTTACGGACCCCTCCTCCACCCCCTCTCCCTCCTTCCACCGCTTCGTCTCCTCGCTCGACGAGTCGTCCTCGAAGCTGGTGGTGAGCGGCGCGCGGGTGCACAACCTGCAGAACGTCGACCTCGAGATCCCGCGCGACTCGATGGTGGTGTTCACCGGTCTCTCGGGCTCGGGCAAGTCCTCCCTGGCCTTCGACACGATCTTCGCGGAGGGCCAGCGGCGCTACGTCGAGTCCCTCTCCGCGTACGCCCGCCAGTTCCTCGGGCAGGTGGACCGGCCGGACGTCGACTTCATCGAGGGCCTCAGCCCCGCGGTCTCGATCGACCAGAAGTCGACGAACCGCAACCCGCGCTCCACCGTCGGCACGATCACCGAGATCTTCGACTACATGCGTCTGCTCTGGGCGCGCATCGGCGTCCCGCACTGCCCCATCTGCAGCGAGCGGATCTCCGCGCAGACCGTGCAGCAGATCGCCGACCAGCTGATGGAGCTCGAGACCGGCACCCGCTACCAGATCCTCAGCCCCGTCGTCTCGCAGAAGAAGGGCGAGTTCGTCGACCTCTTCAAGGAGCTGACCGCGGGCGGCTACTCCCGCGCCATGGTGGACGGGAAGCTCGTCCAGCTGAGCGAGCCGCCGGTGCTCAAGAAGCAGTACAAGCACGACATCTCCGTCGTGGTCGACCGGCTCGTGGCCGGCCCCGACATCCTCGGGCGCCTCACCGACTCGCTCGAGACGGCCCTGCGGCTCACTGACGGCATCGTGCAGATCAACTACGTCGACGGCGAGGGCGACGGCGCCTGGACCACCTACTCCGAGAAGCTGTCCTGCCCCAATAACCACCCGATCTCGCTGACCGAGATCGAGCCGCGGACCTTCTCCTTCAACGCGCCCTTCGGCGCCTGCCCGGAGTGCTCGGGCCTCGGCACGCGCATGTCGGTCGACGACGAGCTGCTGCTCGGCGACCCCGACCTGAGCATCGCCGAGGGCGTCATCATCCCCTGGACCACCCAGGGCAAGGGCCTGTTCCAGTACTACGAGAAGCTGCTCGACGGCCTCTCCCGCGACCTCGGCTTCACGCTCACCACCCCGTGGAAGCGCCTCAGCACCGAGGTGCAGCAGGCCGTCCTCCACGGCGACAACTTCGAGGTCAAGGTCAAGTGGAAGAACCGCTACGGCCGCGAGATGAGCTACACCTCGGGCTTCGAGGGCGTCGTGCCCTACATCGAGCGCCAGTTCGTCCAGGCCGAGACCGACGTCCAGCGCACCCGCTGGTCCGAGTTCCTCCGCGAGGTGCCCTGCCCCGTGTGCAAGGGCTCCCGCCTCAAGCCCGAGGTGCTCGCCGTGCTCGTGCACGGGGCGAGCATCGCGGACGTGGCCGACCTCAGCCTCGGCGACGCCCAGGACTTCATGAGCCGGCTCGAGCTGACCGACCGCGAGGCGCACATCGCCGCGCAGGTGCTGCGCGAGATCCGCGCGCGCATCGACTTCCTCATCGAGGTCGGGCTCAACTACCTCAACCTCTCGCGCGCCGCCGCCTCCCTGTCGGGCGGCGAGGCGCAGCGCATCCGCCTGGCGACCCAGATCGGCTCCGGGCTGACCGGCGTGCTCTACGTGCTCGACGAGCCGAGCATCGGCCTGCACCAGCGCGACAACCGCCGCCTGATCGACACCCTCATCAAGCTGCGCGACCTGGGCAACACGCTGATCGTGGTCGAGCACGACGAGGACACCATCCGCACCGCCGACTGGATCGTCGACATCGGCCCGGGCGCCGGGGTCAACGGCGGCAAGGTCGTGCACTCCGGCTCCTACGAGTCGCTGCTCGAGAACACCCACTCGCTCACCGGCGACTACGTCTCGGGCCGCAAGGCGATCGAGGTCCCGAAGAAGCGGCGGAAGATCGACCGCAAGCGGATGATCAAGGTCGTCGGGGCGAACGCCAACAACCTCCGCAAGGTCGACGCGGAGTTCCCGCTCGGCACGTTCGTCGCGGTCACCGGGGTCTCCGGCTCCGGCAAGAGCACCCTCGTGAACGACATCCTCTACCGCGTGCTCGCCAACCAGCTCAACGGCGCCCGCAAGGTGCCGGGCAAGCACACGCGCGTCACCGGCCTCGAGAACCTCGACAAGGTCGTGCACGTCGACCAGAATCCGATCGGCCGCACGCCGCGCTCGAACCCCGCCACCTACACGGGCGTGTTCGACCGCATCCGCAACCTCTTCGCCGAGACCACCGAGGCGAAGGCGCGGGGGTACCTGCCCGGCCGCTTCAGCTTCAACGTCAAGGGCGGCCGCTGCGAGGCCTGCTCGGGCGACGGCACCATAAAGATCGAGATGAACTTCCTGCCCGACGTCTACGTCGCGTGCGAGGTCTGCGGGGGAGCGCGCTACAACCGCGACACCCTGACCGTGCACTACAAGGGCAAGAACATCGCCGAGGTGCTCGACATGCCGATCGCCGAGGCGGCCGACTTCTTCGAGCCCATCACGGCGATCCACCGCTTCCTCCGCACGCTGGTGGAGGTGGGCCTCGGCTACGTCCGCCTCGGGCAGAGCGCGACCACGCTCTCCGGCGGCGAGGCGCAGCGCGTCAAGCTGGCGACCGAGCTCCAGCGCCGCTCCAACGGCCGCAGCGTCTACGTGCTCGACGAGCCGACGACGGGCCTGCACTTCGAGGACGTCCGCAAGCTCCTCCTCGTCCTCAACGGCCTGGTCGACAAGGGCAACACGGTGATCACCATCGAGCACAACCTCGACGTCATCAAGTCGGCCGACTGGCTGATCGACATGGGTCCCGAGGGCGGCGCCGGCGGCGGACAGGTGGTCGCGGTGGGCACCCCCGAGCACGTGGCGAAGGTCGAGGGCAGCCACACCGGCATGTTCCTCGCCGAGATCCTCGGCTGACGCGAGCGAGAGGCATGGCGCAGACAGTCGACTTCCGGCCGAAGCCGGGTGAGATCCCGACCCTCCCGGGCGTGTACCGCTTCACGGACGCCCGGGGGCGGGTGCTCTACGTGGGCAAGGCCAAGAACCTCCGCGCGCGGCTGAGCAACTACTTCGCCCCGCTGCCGAGCCTGCACGAGCGCACCCGGCGGATGGTCACCTCGGCCTCCGGCGTCGAATGGACCGTCGTCGGCACCGACGTCGAGGCCCTGCAGCTCGAGTTCACCTGGATCAACGAGTTCGATCCACCCTTCAACGTCAAGTTCCGCGACGACAAGTCCTACCCCTACATGGCGGTGACGCTCGGCGACGAGGCCCCGCGGGTGATGGTCACGCGGAACGCCAAGATCAGGAAGGCCCGCTACTTCGGGCCCTACCCCAAGATCTGGGCGATCCACGAGACGATCGACCTGATGATCAAGGCGTTCCCGATCAGGACCTGCAACGACTCCAACTACAAGCGCGCCATGCAGAGCGGCAAGCCCTGCTTCGCGTCGCAGATCGGCCGCTGCGGCGGGCCCTGCTCCCACCGCGTCACCTTCGCCGAGCACCGCGAGATGGTCGACCGCTTCGTCGCCTTCATGGGCAGCCACGACCGCCGGATGATCGGCGAGCTCGAGAAGGAGATGCGCGAGGCCGCGGCGGCGATGGAGTACGAGCGCGCGGGGAAGCTGCGCGATCAGGCCGCCGCCCTCGACGCGGTCCTCGCCAAGAGCGCGGTCGTGCTCAAGGACAACGTGGACGTCGACCTCTACGCGATCGTCCACGACGAGCTCGCCGCCTCCGTGCAGCAGTTCCGGGTCCGCGGCGGGCGCATCCGCGGCGAGCGGGGCTGGGTCGTCGACAAGGAGCTCGACATGAGCACGGCGGAGCTCGTCGACACGGCACTCCAGGCCGCCTACGAGACCGGCGACGTCCCGCCCCGGGAGGTCGTCGTGCCGGAGCTGCCCGAGGACACCGAGGCGCTCGAGGAGTGGCTGAGCGGACTGCGCGGCACGAACGTGCGCCTCCGAGCGGCCCAGCGCGGAGACAAGGCCGCCCTCCTCGAGACGGCGACGCAGAACGCGAAGCACTCGCTGATGCTCTACAAGACCCGCCGCTCCGCCGACTTCACCGCTCGGACGCAGGCCCTGGAGGACATCCGCGACGCCCTCGGCATGAGCGAGGCGCCGCTCCGGATGGAGTGCTACGACGTCTCCCACCTCAGCGGCACCAACATCGTCGCCTCGATGGTGGTCTTCGAGGACGGGCTCGCGCGGAAGGACCAGTACCGGCGGTTCTCCATCGCGGAGTCGACGGACGACACCGAGTCGCTGCACCAGGTGCTCACCCGCCGCCTCGCGTACCTCCGCGAGCCGGTCGAGCCCGCGGCGGTCGACCCCGAGACCGGCGAGGCCAAGCGGCGCAAGTTCTCGTACCCCCCGCAGCTGCTGATCGTCGACGGCGGCCAGCCGCAGGTCGCAGCCGCGCAGCGCGCGCTCGACGAGTCCGGGGTGACCGGCATCACCCTCTGCGGGATCGCCAAGCGCCTCGAGGAGATCTGGCTGCCGGACTCCGACTTCCCCGTCATCCTGCCGCGCAACAGCGATGCGCTCTTCCTCTTCCAGCGCATCCGCGACGAGGCGCACCGCTTCGCGATCACCCACCAGAGGACGCGTCGCAAGCGCGACATCTCGTCGCAGCTGGCCGAGGTGCCCGGGCTCGGAGGCACGCGAGTCCGCGACCTGCTGAAGCACTTCGGATCCGTCGCCCGGCTCCGCGAGGCGGGCGAGGCCGAGATCGCCGAGGTCAAGGGCATCGGCCCGACGCTGGCGGGCGCGATCCACGCGCACCTGCATCCGGACGGGTCCGCCGTCGGGGGCACGCCCTAGGCTGGAGGCCCGCGCTCCGGGGGAGAGCGGCCGGTGCCCGGCACCGAGGACACGAGCAGACACGAGCACGGAGAGCGCATGAGCAGGGAGAGCGAGCAGCAGGACGTGCTGATCGTCACGGGGATGTCCGGAGCGGGCCGGTCCACGGCCGCGAACGCGCTGGAGGACCTCGGCTGGTACGTCGTCGACAACCTGCCGCCGCAGATGCTGCGCCCGCTGGTCGACCTGGCGCAGCGTGCGGGGGACACGCTGCCGAAGATCGCGGCGGTCGTCGACGTCCGCGGACGCGACTTCTTCGAGGACCTCGGCGACATCGTCCGCGAGCTGCGCGCCGGGGTCGACCTCCGAGTGGTGTTCCTCGAGGCCACCGACGCCGCGCTCGTCCGCCGCTTCGAGCAGGTGCGCCGTCCGCACCCGCTGCAGGGCCGGGGGACCCTCCTCGACGGCATCTCCGCCGAGCGGACGCGACTCGCTCAGTTGCGGGAGTCGGCCGACATCGTCATCGACACCTCGGACCTCAACATCCACCAGCTGGCCACCAGCATCACCGAGCGCTTCGCCGAGGCCGGCCGCGCGGGCCTCCAGGTCACGGTGATGAGCTTCGGCTTCAAGTACGGGCTGCCGACGGACGCCGACATGGTGGCCGACGCGCGGTTCCTGCCGAACCCGTACTGGATCCCGGAGCTGCGTCCGCACACGGGTCTCGACGAAGAGGTGAGAGACTACGTGCTGGCCCAGCAGGGCGCCGAGGAGTTCATCGACTCCTACTCCCGGGCCCTGCGCCCCGTGCTCGACGGCTACCAGCGCGAGAACAAGCGCCACGCGACCATCGCGATCGGCTGCACGGGAGGCAAGCACCGCTCCGTCGCGGTCGCGGGCCGTGTCGCGGCCCGTCTGGCCGAGCTGCCGGGCGTCGCCGTCAACGTGGCGCACCGCGACCTCGGCCGAGAATGATCCCCGCGCGCTCAGCCGCGCACCCGACGTAAGGAAGACTCCGTGGCCCTCACCGCAGACGTCAAGGGCGAACTGGTCGCGATCGTCTCGCGCAAGAACACCGTCCGTGCCGCCGAACTGGCGACCATCCTCCGCTTCTCCGGAGGACTGCACATCATCTCCAACCGCCTCGCGGTCGAGGTCGAGCTCGACTCCGCCCCGCTCGCGACCCGCGTGCGCCGCGACCTCGCCGAGCTGTACGGCGTCCGCAGCGAGGGCAGCATCGTCTCGGCCGGCGGATCCCGGAGGACCACGAGCTGGCTGGTGCGCGTCGTCGAGGGCGGGGACACCCTCGCCCGGCAGACCGGCCTCCTCGACCAGCGGGGCCGGCCCGTCCGCGGCCTGCCCAACCGCCTCACGACCGGCTCCCGCGAGGAGCTCGCCGCCCTGTGGCGCGGCGCCTTCCTCGCCCAGGGCTCGCTGACCGACCCGGGCCGCTCCGCGGCGCTCGAGATCATCTGCCCCGGCAACGAGGCGGCCATGGCGATCGTCGGAGCCGCCGGACGCCTGGGAGTCCAGGCCAAGTCCCGCGAGGTGCGCGGCGTCCACCGGGTCGTCATCCGCGACGGCGAGAGCATCAGCGCGATGCTCACCCTGATGGGCGCGACCGCGACCGTCGCGAGCTGGGAGGAGCTGCGCCAGCGCCGCGAGGTGCGGGCGACCGCGAACCGCCTCGTCAACTTCGACGACGCGAACCTCCGCCGCTCCGCCCAGGCCGCCGTCGCGGCGTGCGCCCGCGTCGAGCGCGCGATGGAGATCCTGGGCGACGACATCCCCGAGCACCTCCGCTACGCCGGGCGCCTGCGCCTCGCCCACCGCGACGCGAGCCTCGACGAGCTCGGCCACCACGCCGATCCGCCGATGACGAAGGACGCCGTCGCCGGCCGCATCCGCCGCCTCCTCGCGATGGCCGACAAGCGCGCGTCCGACCTCGACATCCCGGGCACCGACGCGAACCTCCCGGCAGAGCTGCAGGACCTGTAGGCCCGGCCGCACGGCGCGCCCCGCCCGGCGAACGCTGAGTGTCTCCTGGTCGAACAACGCAAGCCCTCCGAACGCGGAGGGGCCCCCTCGCTAGACTGACCGGGTCGCTCAGGACACTCCCGGCCCTCCTCCTCCGCCTCGCGGAGGACGCCGAGACGCCGGCGGGTCGCACGGGAGCGACGACCACGAACAGGAGATCGCACATGGCTGACTACACGCTCGCCGAACTGCCCTACGACTACTCGGCCCTCGAGCCGAACATCAGTGGGCGGATCATGGAGCTCCACCACGACAAGCACCACGCGACGTACGTGGCCGGGGCGAACACCGCCCTCGCCTCGCTGCAGGAGGCTCGCGACAGCGAGAACCTTGCGAACGTGAACAAGCTCCAGAAGGACCTCGCCTTCAACCTCGCCGGTCACGTGAACCACACCGTGTTCTGGAACAACCTCTCGCCGGACGGCGGCGACAAGCCCGTCGGCGAGCTCGCCGCGGCCATCGACGACAACTTCGGGTCGTTCGACAAGTTCCGCGCCCACTTCACCGCCTCGGCCCTCGGCATCCAGGGCTCCGGCTGGTCGATCCTCGCCTGGGACTCGCTCGGCGAGAAGCTCATCATCGAGCAGCTCTACGACCACCAGGGCAACCTCGCCGCGGCGACCGTCCCGGTCCTCCTCCTCGACATGTGGGAGCACGCCTTCTACCTCGACTACGTCAACGTGAAGGCCGACTACGTCAAGGCGTTCTGGAACATCGTGAACTGGGCCGACGTCTCCGCGCGCTTCGAGAAGGCCCGCGAGAAGACTTCGGGCCTGCTGCTACTGTCGTAGCGATCTCGGCGTCCCGGGCCCCGCGTCCGGGACGCCCTGTCGTCGGCTTCCACCCCTCCACTGCACCGTCGAGGTGCCTTTCCTCACCAGGAGATATCTGTGTCCGTCAAGATCGGCATCAACGGCTTCGGCCGTATCGGCCGTAACTTCTTCCGTGCAGCCCTCGCCAAGGGCAGCGACCTCGAGATCGTCGCGGTCAACGACCTCACCGACAACAAGGCCCTCGCGCACCTCCTGAAGTACGACTCCATCACGGGCCGCCTCGACGCGACCGTCGAGCTCGACGGCGACCGCATCGTCGTCAACGGCAAGCCGATCATCGTCCTCGAGGAGCGCGACCCCGCGAACCTCCCCTGGGGCGAGCTGGGAGTCGACGTCGTCATCGAGTCGACCGGCCGCTTCACCAAGTCGGAGGACGCGCGCAAGCACATCACCGCGGGTGCCAAGAAGGTCATCGTCTCCGCTCCCGCCACCGGCAGCGACGTCGCGACCCTGGTCCTCGGCGTGAACGAGAACACCTACGACCCCGCGACGCACGACATCATTTCGAACGCGTCCTGCACCACGAACTGCCTCGCGCCGCTCGCCAAGGTGCTGCTCGACAACTTCGGCATCGAGCGCGGCCTGATGACCACGGTCCACGCCTACACCGCCGACCAGAACCTCCAGGACGGCCCGCACAGCGACCTGCGTCGCGCCCGCGCCGCCGCCGTCAACATCATCCCGACCTCGACCGGTGCCGCCAAGGCGCTCGGCCTGGTCATCCCGGAGCTCGTCGGCAAGCTCGACGGCTACGCCCTCCGCGTCCCGGTCCCGACCGGCTCGATCACCGACCTCACCGTCGAGCTGACCAAGCCCGCCACCGTCGAGGAGATCAACGCGGCGTACAAGGCGGCCTCCGAGGGAGACCTCAAGGGCATCCTCAAGTACACCGAGGACCCGATCGTCTCGAGCGACATCGTGACCGACCCGCACTCGTCGATCTTCGACGCGGGCCTCACGAAGGTCATCGGCAGCCAGGTCAAGGTCGCCTCCTGGTACGACAACGAGTGGGGCTACTCCAACCGCCTCGTCGACGTCACCGAGTTCGTCGCCGGCAAGCTCTAAGGGCTGCGCGCAGTGACGTTCCGCACTCTGGACTCACTGGGCTCCCTCGCAGGCAAGCGCGTCGTCGTCCGCTGCGATCTGAACGTCCCCCTGAAGGACGGAACGATCACGGACGACGGCCGCGTGCGCGCGTCGGTGCCCACGCTCCAGCGTCTGGTCTCCGAGGGCGCCCGAGTCGTGGTCGTGAGCCACCTCGGGCGCCCCGAGGGGAAGCCCGAGGCGAAGTACAGCCTCGCTCCCGTCGCCGCCCGCCTCGGCGAGCTGCTCGACGCTCCGGTGGCCTTCGCCGAGGACACCGTCGGGGAGGCGGCCTCGGCCGCCGTCGACGCCCTCGAGGACGGCCAGGTCGTCGTCCTCGAGAACCTCCGGTTCAACGCCGGCGAGACGAGCAAGGACGAGGCCGAGCGCCGCACCTTCGCCGAGAAGCTGGCCGCCTACGGTGACGCCTTCGTCTCCGACGGGTTCGGCGTCGTGCACCGCAAGCAGGCGAGCGTCTACGAGCTCGCCGAGCTTCTCCCCAGCGCCGCCGGCACGCTGATCGCGGCCGAGCTCGAGGTGCTGGAGCGGCTCACCGAGAAGCCCGAGCGCCCCTACGCGGTGGTCCTCGGCGGCTCGAAGGTCTCGGACAAGCTCGGCGTGATCGAGCACCTGCTGCCGAAGGTCGACTCGATCCTCATCGGCGGCGGAATGCTCTTCACCTTCCTCAAGGCCCAGGGCCACGAGGTCGGCGCCAGCCTGCTGGAGGCCGACCAGGTCGACACCGTGCTCGGCTACCTCGCGAAGGCGAAGGAGCTGGGTGTGGAGATCGTCCTGCCGACGGACGTCGTCGTGGCGTCGGAGTTCGGCCCCGGCGCCGAGCACCAGGTCGCCTCGGCTGACGCGATCGAGGGCACGCCCTTCGGTGAGAAGGGCCTCGGCCTGGACATCGGACCGGACACCGCCGCGCACTTCGCCGAGATCATCGCGGCGTCCAGGACGGTGTTCTGGAACGGCCCCATGGGCGTCTTCGAGCTCGAGCCGTTCGCGGCGGGTACCAAGACCGTCGCGCAGGCGCTCACCGAGGTCGACGGTCTCAGCGTCGTCGGCGGAGGCGACTCCGCCGCGGCCGTCCGCGCCCTCGGGTTCCGCGACGACCAGTTCGGCCACATCTCGACGGGAGGCGGAGCGAGCCTCGAATTCCTCGAGGGCAAGCGCCTCCCCGGACTGGAGGTCCTCGGATGGTAGACACCACCGCCCGCACCCCGCTCATCGCCGGCAACTGGAAGATGAACCTGGACCACCTCCAGGCCATCGCCTTCGTGCAGAAGCTGGCGTGGAGCCTCAAGGACGCCGATCACGACTTCGACGGCGTCGAGGTCGCGGTGTTCCCGCCCTTCACGGACCTCCGGCCCGTGCAGATCCTCGTCGACTCGGACAAGCTGCCGCTCAAGTACGGCGCGCAGGACGTCTCGAAGTTCGACAGCGGCGCCTACACCGGTGAGATCTCGGGTCAGTTCCTGAAGCAGCTCGACTGCGACTACGTGATCGTCGGCCACTCGGAGCGTCGCACGCTCCACGGCGAGACGGACGCGGACATCGCCGCCAAGTCGGCTGCGGCCGTCAATCACGGCGTCGCTCCGATCATCTGCGTCGGCGAGACCGCGGAGGACCTCGAGAAGCACGGCCCGTCGGCCGTGCCGGTCGCCCAGCTGAAGGAGGCCCTCACCGGCCTCCCCGCGGACGCCGACCTCGTCGTCGCCTACGAGCCGGTCTGGGCCATCGGCTCCGGACAGGCCGCGACGCCCGAGCAGGCCCAGCAGGTCTGCAAGGCGCTCCGCGGTGTCGTCGCCGACGTCCTCGGCGCCGACACCGCCGCGAAGACCCGCATCCTCTACGGCGGCTCCGTGAAGTCCGGCAACATCGCCGGCTTCATGCGCGAGCCCGACGTCGACGGAGCACTCGTCGGAGGCGCCAGCCTCCAGGTCGACGAGTTCGCGGCGATCGCACGATTCCGGAACCACGTCGGGGTCTGAGCTGCTGCGACGAGAGGGCGGGCCCATCGGGCCCGCCCTTTCGTCGTCCACGCCGCTCCCCGCGCGGCGTGGCGCGGTCGGCTTCGCGACGGGGCGCGGTTCCGAGAGCGGGATGCGTTCGGCTACGGCGATCCGCTCGGACGCGGATCGCCGGTTCGCCTCGCTGTCGTCCACGCCGCTCCCTGCGCGGCGTGGCGCGGTCGGCTTCGCGACGGGGCGCGGTTCCGGGAGCGGGATGCGTCCGGCTACGTCGATCCGCTGGAACGCGGATCACCGGTTCGCCTCGGAAGATCCCACACCGGCTTCGCGCGTTGGCCGGTGCGGTGCTGTCGGCTCGTCGCGGGGTGCCCTCCGAGAGCGTGGCGCGTTCGGCTCGATCGGTCCGCTGGTACGTGGATCACAGCCTCGCGGTCCGGCGACTGAAGAGGTTGTCGAGGGCACCGCGACGAGGCCACCCGCTCCGCCCCTCGACGGACACTCCTATACATCGCCCCGAACACGGGACGACGCATTCCTCGCGGATTCGCAGGCGCCGTTATACTCGTCGGGGCGCGCAACGCGCCAGAACTTCGAAAGGTACCGCGTGGACATCCTCCAGGTCGTGCTCCAGGTCATCCTGGGCATCACGAGCCTCCTGCTCACCATGCTGATCCTGCTCCACAAGGGGCGCGGCGGCGGTCTGTCCGACATGTTCGGGGGCGGAGTCACCTCCAACCTCGGCGCGTCGGGCGTCGCCGAGCGCAACCTGAACCGCATCACCGTGATCCTGGGCGTCGTCTGGCTGGCCTGCATCGTGGTGCTCGGACTCATCACCAAGTTCACCACCGGAGCATAGGGGTACTCGCAATGGCATCAGGCGGCAGTGCAATCCGCGGTTCGCGCGTCGGCGCAGGACCCATGGGCGAGCAGGACCGGGGCTTCCACGCGGAGCGCGTCGCGGTCTCCTACTGGGACGCTCTCGGCAACGAGACGGTGCGCCACTTCTCGGCGGCCCTCCCCGAGGACGAGATCCCCGAGGTGATCGACTCCCCGCAGTCCGGTCTCCCCGCGGGCCGCGACCGGGCGAACCCGCCCCAGGTCGCGAAGACCGAGCCCTACAAGACGCACCTCGCCTACGTGAAGGAGCGCCGCACCGAGGCCGAGGCGGCTCAGCTCCTCGAGGAGGCGCTGCAGCAGCTGCGCGCCCGACGAGGCACCGCGACCCCGTCCTGATCCTCACCGCACGACGAACGACGGAAGGCCCGCCCCCTCAGGGGACGGGCCTTCCGTCGTTTCCGGACCGGGCTCAGTAGCTCGGAGCGATGAGCGACTCGGGGACCTCGGCCGCTGCCTCCTGGTCGACGAAGAACACCGTGCGCTTGCGACCGAACGCGCCCGACGCGGGCACCTCGTTCGTGCTGGCACCCGCGAGCGCGAGGCCCAGGGCCGAGGCCTTGTCGGCGCCGGCGAGCACCATCCAAATGCGGTCCGACTGGTTGATCAGCGGCAGCGTGAGGGTGAGGCGCTCGGGCGGCGGCTTCGGAGAGTTGCGGACGGCGAGGACGCCGGGCGTCGTGGAGCGGATCGCGGAGCGCTCGGGGAACAGCGACGCGATGTGCCCGTCCGGCCCGACGCCGAGGAAGGTGATGTCGAAGCGCGGGTAGTCGCGCCCCTCGGAGGCGTGCTCGCGCAGCTCCGCGTCGTAGGCAGCGGCGGCGCCGTCGAGGTCCAGGCCCTCGTCCGAGGCCGGGTAGGAGTGCACGTTCGCCGCCGGCACATCGAGGACGCTGAAGAGGTCCCCGGCCTGGACGTCGTTGCGGTCCTCGTGGCCGCGGGGCACCCAGCGCTCATCGCCCCACCAGAAGTGCACGCGCGACCAGTCCACGTTGCCGGCGGCGGAGGAGGAGCCGATCTCCTTGAGCGTGGCGGCTCCCATCGTCCCTCCGGTGAGCACGACGTTCGCCGAACCCAGGTCGTCGAGGACGTCGATCGTCTTAGTGAGGAACCGGGCGGCGACCGAGCCGGCGAGGGTCTGCTTGTCGCGGTGGACCAGCACGCGGCGTTCGGTGGTCATCTCAGGGGACTCCTTCGGGTTCGGGTGCCGATCGGCGGGGTTCGGCTCCGTGTCGGGAAGCTCTGAGGTGCGGGCGCCCTGGACGGGCGCCCACACCTCAGGAGGCGCTGCGGGCCTCGGCCTTCTCAGTGAGCATGTCGACCCCGCGCGAGATCACTTCACCGTACAGGTCATCCGGGTCGAGCCGGCGCAGCTCCTCCGCCAGGCAGTCCCGGAGGCTGCGGCGGGGGAGCGAGATGTCGTGGACCGGCTGATCGGGCTGCGTGAGCGTCGCGACGTTGGGCACCGAGCGCTCGAGCTCGATCACTCCGGAGTCGCGGATGAGCCGGACGCCGTGGATCCCGCTGGACCCGGTCGCGCTGATCGTGAGCTCGTGGTCGACGGGGATGTCGAGCTCGAGCTGCAGCCAGGCGGCGAGCAGGATCGTGGAGGGGGAGTCGGGCGCGCCCGAGACCTCGACGGCCGTGATCGGCTCGTAGGGCGGCTGGTCGAGCACGGCGGCGAGCTGCGCGCGCCAGAGGGTGAGGCGGGTCCAGGCGAAGTCGGTGTCGCCGGGGGCGTAGGTGGACGCGAGGTGGTGCAGCGCTTCCGCCGGGTTCGACTGGGCCGACGCGTCGGTGATCCGCCGAGTGGCGATCCGGCCGATCGGGGACGCGGAGGCGTTGTCCGGAGCGCTGTTCGGCCACCAGGCCACGACGGGGGCGTCGGGGAGGAGCAGGCCCGTGACCAGGCTCTCCTCGTCCTCGGCCGCGTCTCCGTAGGGACGGAGCACGACGACCTCGCTCGCGCCGGCGTCGCCTCCGACCCGGATCTGCGCGTCGACCCGCGCCGTCGCGTCGACCGGGACCGTGGTGGTGCCGTCGTCCTTCGAGACCACGATGACGCGCATCGGGTGCTCGCGCGACGCGTCGTTCGCGGCCTCGATGGCCTCCTCCTCGTGACCCCGCGAGGTCGCGATGATGAGGGTGAGGACGCGGCCGAGGGCGACGGCGCCGCCCTCCTCGCGGATCTTGACGAGGGTCTTCGAGACCTCGCTCGTCGTGGTGTCGGGCAGATCGACGATCATGGACGCCTCCAGGTGCGGCCGTCGCGGGCGAGGAGCTCGTCGGCGGAATCGGGGCCCCAGGTTCCGGGGCGGTACTGCTCGGGCTGGCCCTGCGTGGCCCAGAACTCCTCGATCGGGTCGAGGATCTTCCAGGACAGCTCGACCTCCTCGTGCCGGGGGAAGAGCGGCGGCTCGCCCAGGAGGACGTCGAGGATGAGGCGCTCGTAGGCCTCGGGGCTCGCCTCGGTGAACGCGTGGCCGTAGCCGAAGTCCATCGTCACGTCGCGCACCTGCATGCCGGCGCCGGGCACCTTCGAGCCGAAGCGCATGGTGACGCCCTCGTCGGGCTGGACCCGGATGACGAGCGCGTTCTGGCCCAGCGACGTGGTCTGGCTCTCGGCGAAGAGCTGCTTCGGTGCCCGCTTGAACACGACCGCGATCTCGGTGACGCGGCGGCCGAGGCGCTTGCCGGCCCGCAGGTAGAACGGCACGCCGGCCCAGCGTCGGGTGCCGATGTCCAGGCGCATGGCGGCGTAGGTCTCGGTGGTCGAGGTGGGGCTCATGCCGTCCTCCTCGAGGAAGCCGAGCACCTTCTCGCCGCCCTGCCAGCCGCCGGCGTACTGTCCGCGGGCGGTAGAAGTGGAGAGGTCGGCGGGGAGGCGGACGGCCGCGAGGACCTTCTCCTTCTCCGCACGGAGGTCGGCCGCGTCGAACGAGATCGGCTCCTCCATGGCGGTCAGGGCGAGCAGCTGCAGCAGGTGGTTCTGGATGACGTCGCGCGCCGCTCCGATGCCGTCGTAGTAGCCCGCGCGCCCGCCCACGCCGATGTCCTCGGCCATGGTGATCTGCACGTGGTCGACGTAGTTCGAGTTCCAGAGCGGCTCGTACATCATGTTGGCGAAGCGGAGGGCCAGGATGTTCTGGACCGTCTCCTTGCCGAGGTAGTGGTCGATCCGGAAGACGGAGTCGGGCGGGAAGACCGACTCGACGACGTCGTTCAGCTCGCGGGCCGTCTTCAGGTCGCTGCCGAACGGCTTCTCGATGACGACGCGGCGCCACTGGCCGTCCTTCTGCTCGGCGAGGCCGGAGCTGCGCAGCTGCTCGGTGACCTGCGGGAAGGACTTCGGGGGGATCGAGAGGTAGAAGGCGAAGTTGCCGTTCGTGCCGCGCTCGCGGTCGAGGTCGTCGACGGTCGTCTTCAGGCGGGCGAACGCCTCGGGGTCGTCGAACTCGCCCTGCACGAACCGGATGCCCTGCGCGAGCTGCGCCCAGACCTCCTCGTGGAACTCGGTGCGGGCGTGCTTCTTCACGGAGTCGTGGACGACCTGCTCGAAGTCCTGGTCGTCCCAGTCGCGCCGGGCGAACCCGACAAGGGCGAAGCCGGGAGGCAGGAGGCCGCGGTTGGCGAGATCGTAGACCGCGGGCATGAGCTTCTTGCGGGAGAGGTCGCCGGTCACGCCGAAGATGACGAGGCCGCTGGGCCCGGCGATCCGGTTCAACCGGCGGTCGAAGCTCAACCTCAACGGGTTGAACTCGGGGGTGATGTCCACAGACATGTGCAGTGTCCTTCTGTGTGCCGGTGGGACCGGCGCACTGCTATCGGTGAGGGAGGGGGAGGAGCGGGCGGACCCGGCTGCTGCCCCGGGAAGTGGTCGCGGGACGACCGCGGGCACGCCGCCGCGCGCTCGAGAGCGCAGCGGCGGCGTGCCCGTCGGATCAGGTGTTGAGGGCCTCGAAGAGCGCCTCGAGGTCGGCCTCGGGGTCGGTCAGCGTGAGGGTCAGCACCGGCCGGCCGTGCTCGGCGAGCACGCTCGCGTCGCCGGCGGCCTGGGCCAGGATGAGCTGGCCGAACGTGAACGGGCTGTCCGGGATCTCGAGATCCACGTCGGAGCGCTCGGTGATCTGGAGGAACACGCCGGTCGGCGCCCCGCCCTTGTGGTACTGCCCGGTCGAGTGCAGGAAGCGCGGGCCCCACCCGAAGGTGACGGGGCGCTGGGCCTGCGCGGCGAGGAGGTCGCGCACGCCCTCGAGCTGCGGGAGCGCGAGGCGGTCGACGTACGCCTGGATCGAGACGTAGCCGCCGTCGCCCAGCTGGGCGAGGAGGCGGTCGACAGCGGCGGCGACGGTCGAGACGCCCTCGGTGACGCTGCTGCTGCCGGTGACCTCGATGCCCGCGTCGGTGAACGCGGGCGCCTCGGGCTCGGGGCGCTTCTCGAGCAGGGCCCGGGTCGCGACCTTCGCCGACTCGACGTCGGGCTGGTCGAACGGGTTGATGCCCAGGAGGCGACCCGCGACGGCGACGGCGTACTCCCACGTCAGCATCTGAGCGCCGAGCGAGCCGGAGAGGAGGATCTCGCCCTCGTGGCGGTCGCGCGGGAACAGGTGCAGCGCCGTGGCGTCCTCGACCAGGCGGACGACCTGCACGTCGGGCAGGTCCTCCGAGAGCTCGGGGGCCAGCGTGCCGAGGACGACGGGGAGGATGCCCGTGCCGTCCTTGCCGGTGGACTCGGCGATGAGCTGCTCCGCCCAGTCGGCGAAGCCGACGATGTCGGTCCCGTCGGCGACGATCGCGAGCTTGTCACGGCGCGGGCTGGTCGCGGCGATCGCCGCTCCGAGGATCAGGCCCGGGTTCTCGGGGGAGTCCACGGCGAGCCCGAGGGAGGCCTCGGCCGCCTCGTCGAGGAGGGCCTCGATGTCGGCGCCGGCGAGCCCGGACGGCACGAGGCCGAACGCGGAGAGCGCCGAGAAGCGCCCGCCGATGTTCGGGTCGGCGTTGAACACGCGGTAGCCGGCCTCGCGGGAGGAGGTGTCCAGGGGCGAGCCCGGGTCGGTCACGATGACGATGCGGTCGAGCGGATCGATGCCCGCCTCCGTGAACGCCTTCTCGTAGGCCTTCTTCTGGCTCGCGGTCTCGACGGTCGAGCCGGACTTCGAGGAGATGACGACCGCGGTCGACGCGAGCCGGTCGTTCAGGGCCGCGAGCACCTGGCCGGGCGCCGTCGAGTCGAGCACGGTGAGCTCGACGCCGGCGGTGCGGGTGATGACCTCGGGCGCGAGCGAGGAGCCGCCCATGCCGCCGAGGACGATGTGGTCGATGCCCTTGGCCTGGAACTCCTCGCGCAGGGCGAGGATCTGGGGGATCAGGGGGCGGGAGACGGTGGTCGACTCGGTCCACCCGAGGCGCTTGGCCGCCTCCTCCTCCGCCGCGGCGCCCCACAGGGTGGGGACCTGGGCGGTGATGCCGGAGGCGACCTCGTCGGCGACGAGCTCCGGGACGACGCGGTCGACGGCCTTCTCGGCGTCTCCGCTGACGTGGATCTGGATGGCCATGATCAGGCCTGCGCCTTCGCGCCCTCGAGCGCCGCGGTGACGGTGTCGAGCAGCTCGTTCCAGGAGACGATGAACTTCTCCACGCCCTCCTTCTCGAGCAGCTCGGTGACGTCGGCGTACGAGACGCCCTGCGCCGCGACGGCGTCGAGGACGGCGTTCGCGTCGGCGTACGAGCCCGTGACGGTGTCGCCGGTGATGACGCCGTGGTCGAAGGTCGCCTCGAGGGTCTTCTCGGGCATCGTGTTGACCACGCCGGCCGCGACGAGCTCAGTCACGTAGAGGGTGTCGGGGAGGTCGGTCGACTTGACGCCGGTCGAGGCCCAGAGGGGGCGCTGGCGGTTGGCGCCGGACTCCTGGAGCAGCAGGGCGCGCTCGGTGGCGAACGCCTCGACGAAGACCTCGTAGGCCAGCTGCGCGTTGGCGACGCCGGACTTGCTCTTGAGGGCGCGGGCCTCGTCGGTGCCGACGGCCTCGAGGCGCTTGTCGATCTCGGTGTCGACGCGCGAGACGAAGAACGAGGCGACGGAGTGGATGGTCGACAGGTCGATGCCGGCGTCCTTGGCCTTCTCGAGGCCGGCCAGGTACGCGTTGATGACGGCGCGGTAGCGGGCGAGCGAGAAGATCAGGGTGACGTTCACCGAGATGCCGGAGCCGATGACCTCCGTGATGGCCTCGAGGCCCTCGACGGTCGCGGGGATCTTGATCATCGCGTTGGGGCGGTCGACCTTGGCCCAGAGGGCCTTGGCCTGCTCGATGGTGCCCTGGGCGTCGTGCGCCAGGCCGGGCTCGACCTCGATCGACACGCGGCCGTCGTAGCCGTTGGTCGCGTCGTAGATCGGGCGGAAGATGTCGGACGCCGCGGCGACGTCGTCGGTGGTGATCTCGAAGACGGCGTCGGTCACCGAGGTGCCGGCGGAGGCGAGCTCGCGCACCTGGGCGTCGTAGGACTCGCCGTTGGTCAGGGCCGCGGCGAAGATCGTGGGGTTCGTGGTGACTCCGACGACGTTCTTCTCCTCGATGAGCTTCTGCAGCCCTCCGGTGGAGATGCGCGAGCGGGAGAGGTCGTCGAGCCAGATGCTGACGCCGGCGGCGGAGAGCTCTGCGGTGGGGGTGTTCTCGGTCATGTCTCTTCTTCTTCTGCGTAGGTGGTGCGTGGTGTGAGGGGGAGCCGCTGCTCCGACGGCGAAGGCCGCGTCCGTGGTGGACGCGGCCTTCGGGTCAGGAGGCTGCGAGCGACTCCTTGGCGGCGGACAGTGCCGCCTCGGTGGTGATCCCGAACTCGCGGAACAGGGTCTTGTAGTCGGCCGAGGCGCCGAAGTGCTCGATCGAGACGGAGCGGCCGGCGTCGCCGACGTACTTCTGCCAGCCCAGGCTCAGGCCGGCCTCGATCGAGACGCGCGCCTTCACCGAGGAGGGCAGGACCTTCTCGCGGTACTCGGCGTCCTGCTCCTCGAACCACTCGAGGGACGGAGCCGAGACGACGCGGGCGTTGACGCCCTCGCTCCTCAGGGCCTCGCGCGCCTCGACGGCGATCTGGACCTCGGAGCCGGTCGCGATGAAGATCACGTCCGGGGTGCCGCCCGGCGCCTCGGCCAGGATGTAGGCACCGCGGGCGACGTTCGCGGCGGAGGCGAAGGTCTCGCCCTCCGCGTCGCCCTCGCCGCGCTCGAACACCGGGATGTTCTGACGGGTGAGCGCGAGGCCGGCGGGGCCCTCGCGGCGCTCGAGGATGGTCTTCCAGGCGTAGGCGACCTCGTTCGCGTCGCCGGGGCGGACGACGTCCAGGCCCGGGATCGCGCGGAGGGTCGACAGCTGCTCGACCGGCTGGTGCGTCGGGCCGTCCTCGCCGAGCGCCACGGAGTCGTGGGTCCAGACGTAGATGGCCGGCGCCTTCATGAGCGCGGCGAGACGGACCGCCGGGCGCATGTAGTCGGAGAAGATCAGGAAGGTGCCGCCGAAGGGGCGGGTGTTGCCGTGCAGGACGATCCCGTTGAGGATCGCGCCCATGGCGTGCTCGCGGATGCCGAAGTGCAGCACGCGGCCGCCCTTCTTCCCGGTCCACTCGTGGGTCGAGAACTCCGTCGGGACGAAGGAGCCGGCTCCCTCGATCGTCGTGTTGTTCGACTCGGCGAGGTCGGCGGAGCCGCCCCACAGCTCGGGGATCACGCCGGCGAGGGCGTTGATGACCTTGCCGGACGCGGCGCGGGTCGAGACCTCCTTGCCGGGCTCGAAGACGGGGAGCGCCTCCTGGACGCCCTCGGGCAGCTCGCCCGAGAGGACCCGGTCGAGCAGCTCCTTCTTCTCGGGGTTCGCGGACGCCCAGGCGGCGAGCTGCTCGTCCCACTCGGCGTGCTGGGCCTGGCCGCGCTCGACGGCCTTGCGGGTGTGCTCGATGACCTCGTCGGCGACGTCGAAGGTCTTCTCGGGGTCGAAGCCGAGCACCTCCTTGAGTCCGCGGAGCTCGTCGGCGCCCAGGGCGGAGCCGTGGATCTTGCCGGTGTTCTGCTTCTTCGGCGACGGCCAGCCGATGATGGTGCGCAGGATGATGAGCGACGGCTTGTCGGTCTCGCCCTTCGCGGCCTCGATCGCGGCGTGCAGCTCGGCGACGTCCTCGTGGTACTCGCCGGTCTTCTTCCAGTCGACGACCTGGACCTGCCAGTCGTAGGCCTCGTAGCGCGCCTTGACGTCCTCGGTGAAGGCGATGTTGGTGTCGTCCTCGATCGAGATCTGGTTGGAGTCGTAGATGACGACCAGGTTGCCGAGCTTCTGGTGGCCGGCCAGCGAGGAGGCCTCGCTGGTGACGCCCTCCTGCAGGTCGCCGTCGCCGGCGATCACGTAGACGAAGTGGTCGAACGGGGAGGTGCCCGCGGCGGCCTCCGGGTCGAACAGCTCGCGCTCGAAGCGCGAGGCGTAGGCGAAGCCCACGGCGGAGGCGAGGCCCTGGCCGAGCGGCCCGGTGGTGATCTCGACGCCGTCGGTGTGGCCGTACTCCGGGTGGCCCGGGGTCTTCGAGCCCCAGGTGCGCAGCGCCTTGAGGTCGTCGAGCTCGAGTCCGTAGCCGCCCAGGTAGAACTGGACGTACTGGGTCAGCGAGGAGTGGCCGACCGACAGGATGAACCGGTCGCGGCCGATCCAGGTCGCGTCGGACGGATCGCGGCGCATGACCTTCTGGAACAGGAGGTAGGCGGCGGGCGCGAGGCTCATGGCGGTTCCGGGATGGCCGTTGCCGACCTTCTCGACCGCATCCGCGGCGAGAACCCTCGCCGTGTCGACTGCCTTCTCGTCAATGGATTCCCATTGCAGTTCTGACACTTGGTACTGACCCTTCTCGAGACGTGGGGCAGACGGGGACCGTCCGCCCTCTCGCATGGTGGAGCACGCCGCATGACGACTTCGACACGATGCTCCGGCGACGGCCCTCTCGGCCCCGTGCCGACGATCGTCGGGCGGGCTCGGGTGCGTGCCGGGCGCTCTGGCGAGCAGTCCCGAGTATACGGAGGGGGGTGCGCCGCTGACCGGGGGTTGCGTGGTCGCATATGTCTGCGTCCGATTGGACAAGCGTGCACGCCGGGCCCGGCTCCCGGACGGGCGCATTACACTCGTTCGGGATCATCGAATCGTTAGAGGAGCAATGGACGCAGTCGTGGAGACCACCGCCGTCGAGCGGGACGGGGCGTCGCCGACGACCCTCTCGCGCAAGGTGAAGGCCTTCGTCGCTCTGACGAAGCCGCGCGTGATCGAGCTGCTCCTCGTGGTGACTGCTCCGACGATGATCCTGGCGCAGGGCGGGATCCCGAATCTGCTGCTGGTCCTCAACGTCCTGATCGGCGGCGCCCTGAGCGCCGGGTCCGCGGGCGCGTTCAACTGCTACTTCGACCGCGACATCGACCGGATCATGAACCGGACGAAGAACCGGCCGCTCGTGACCGGGGAGATCTCGGACCGGTCCGCGCTCGTCTTCGCGACCACGATCGGCGTCCTGTCGATCGTCTGGCTCGGCCTCACGGCCAACTGGCTCTCCGCGGGGCTCTCGCTCGCCGCGATCCTGATCTACGTCGTGTTCTACACGCTCTTCCTCAAGCGCCGGACGCCGCAGAACATCGTGTGGGGCGGCATCGCGGGCTGCATGCCGGTGCTGATCGGCTGGGCGGCGGTCACCGGCTCGCTCGACTGGGCCCCCGTCATCCTCTTCTCCGTCATCTTCCTCTGGACGCCGCCGCACTACTGGCCGCTGTCCATGAAGTACCGGGACGACTATCAGGCCGCCGGCGTGCCGATGCTGGCCGTCGTGCGCGGACGCACGATCGTCGGGCTCCAGGTCATCCTCTACGCCTGGGCCACCGTCGCCTGCTCGCTCCTGCTGATCCCCGTCGCCGGCATGGGGGTGCTCTACACGGTGGTCGCGCTCGGCAGCGGAGTCTGGTTCATCGCCGAGACGCACCGCCTCTACAGCCTCGCGATCCGTCACGAGCACGTCTCGCCGATGCGGGTGTTCCACGGGTCCATCGGATACCTCACCCTGCTCTTCCTCGCCGTCGGCATCGACCCGCTGCTCCCCTTCTGATGGTGACGCCGTTCTCCTTGCTCGCCGAGCGGGTGACCCTGGGTCCGCGCGCACTGCGCTGGGGGACCACCGCGGCGCTCGTCGCGAGCATCCTGATCATCTTCTTCGGGGGCGTCGTCCGGCTGACCGGCTCTGGCCTCGGCTGCCCCACCTGGCCGGCGTGCGAGCCGGGCTCGCTCACCTCGACCCCCGAGCTCGGGATCCACGGCTTCATCGAGTTCACGAACCGCGCGTTCACCGGCGTCCTCGTGGTCGCGGTGGGCTGGGCGATCACGGCCGCGCGCCTGCAGAAGCCGCGCGACCGCACCATGACCCGGCTCGCCTGGTCGCAGTTCTGGCTCGTCGTCGCGAACGCCCTCGCGGGCGGCGCGACCGTCCACTCGGGCCTCAACCCGTACATCGTGGCCGGGCACTTCGTTCTCGCCATCGCCCTCCTCACCACCACCGCACTGACGTGGCACCGCGCCCACCGCTCGCAGTCCGTGGCCTTCGAGCCGGACCGCGCGACGCGGGCGCTCAGCATCGGGCTCGTCGGCCTGACGCTCCTCGTGATCCTCGTGGGGACCCTCGTGACGGGAACCGGCCCGCACGCCGGCGACTCCGCGGAGGTGCCCCGCATGCAGTTCCACTGGGAGAGCGTGACCGTCGTGCACGGCGTGCTCGGCACAGCGGTGCTCGTCGTGGGCGCCGCGCTGCTCCTGCGCCT
>NZ_PSVX01000058.1:0-23277 GCF_002932695.1 Rathayibacter sp. AY1D2
TGGGGCGCTCGCCGAAGCGGTGGGCGTACGAGGCCGAGAACCGGCCGAGGTGCGCGAAGCCCCAGCGCCGTGCGACCTCGCTGATGCTGGCGACTCCGGTGCCGCCCGCGTCGCCCTGGTAGTCGTCGGGCGAGAGGGTCATGCCGCTCGCGATGAAGTCGGCGGTCGCCGCGCAGTCCGTGACGACGACGTCGCCGTCGGAACGCGCGAGCCCGTAGAGGCAGACGGACTCGTCGGCGAGCTCCGCGGCCGAGAAGGAGTCGAGGCTGAGGGTGGCGAAGTAGTCGACTCCGGCGATGCTGCCCAGGTAGCGCGTCGGCCCCCAGTGGAAGACGCGGAGGCTCGCGAGGGTCGACAGCGGGCGCGTGGCGACGTCGTCGGGGACGGCCCAGGGCTCGGTGAAGACCTCCAGCGACGGGCGAGGAGCCAGCGCGACGGAGGCGGCCGTGCCGAGGGCGGCGAGCCCGAGCACGGCGACGAGGGCGGCGATCACCCCGAGGCGGCGGCGCGGGCGGGGCGTGGCGGAGGTGCGGGAGTCGGCGTCGTCGCCTCCGGTGGTCTCGCCGGTCTCGTCCCCACCGGTCCGGCCGCTCGCCGTCCCGCGGCCGATCCGGCCCTGGGCCGCTGCGGGCCCGACGGACGCGGCCAGTCCCGCGACCGCGGCGTCGAGCGCCTCCTCCCGCTCGCGGAGCCGCGCGCGCAGCAGTGCCAGCTCCTCGAGCGCCGCGGGGTCCGCCTCCGCGCTGAACGCCCGGCGCTCGAGCGCGGCCCGCTGCCTCCGCTCCTCCGGCGACGCCCCGTCGCGGCGCCGCTGCAGGGCGGCCCGGCCCCGACCGCGACCGCCCAGGGCCGCGTCGAGCGCCTCCTCCGTCGCGGGATCGAGCTCGTCGAGCAGCCTCGCCGCGCGCGCAGGCGTGACCGCGGTGCCGACGGACGCCGGCACGTCAGCCCCGGTCGCGGACGGCGCGCGCCAGCGACTCGAGGCGCTCCCGGTACTCCGGCCACCACTCCTCCGGCACCGGCGGGAGGTTGTCGCCGGGCGTCCGGAGCCCGACCCGCCCGTCGATCAGCTCGCGGACGATGTCGGCGTGGCCCGCGTGCCGGTGCGTCTCCGCGGTGATGTGGACGAGGATCCGGTGCAGCGTCACGTCGCGGTTCGTCCACCAGGGGACCTGCCCGGCAGCGTCGAGCGGGAGAGCCGCGACCGTCGCGTCGGAGTGGGCCCACACGCGGCGGTACAGCGCGACGACGTCGGCCGTCGACTCGTCGGCCGTCGCCCACATGTCCGAGTTCGGCTCCGACTCGTCCTCCATCCACGGCATCGGCTCCGGGAACGGCCGCCCGAACACGGCGCCGAGGTAGCCCGCCTCGGTGCCCGCCACGTGCTTCACCAGGCCGAGCAGGTTCGTGCCCGTCGCGACCAGCGGCCGCCGCACGTCGTACTCGTCGAGCCCGTCGAGCTTCTGCAGCAGGGCGTCGCGCCCCTCCTGCAGGTAGCGGAGGAGGGTCTGCTTCGCGTCGTCGCTCATCCCCCCAGCCTGCCGCGCCCGTCCGAGCCGCGCCAGAGCGGTGCCGGAGCCGCGCCGTGCTCAGACCGCAGGAAGGATCGCCCCACTGGCACCGGGATCCGCGGATCCACGGGCCGCCGGAGCGATCCCTCCTGCGGTGTGGACGGAGTCAGGCCGGGACGCCCGCTCCCGCCCGCTGGACCCGGGTGCCGACGAGGCGCTGCGAGGAGGCGTCGACAGCGGCGGCCGGGCCGACCAGCTCGAGCGCCGCCTCCGTCTCACGCGTCGCGCAGTCCGGGCCCACCCACAGCTCGACGCGGCCGGGCTCGACGATCCGCACGCCCTCGCGTCCGGTGAAGGCCAGGCGCGCGGCCGGGACCTCGAAGCGGACCTCCGCCTCCTCGCCGGGCTCGAGCGCGACCCGCGCGTAGCCGAGCAGCTGCGCCACCGGCCGGGTCACGCTCGCGAACACGTCGCGGGCGTACAGCTGCACCAGGTCGGTGCCCGCCCGCTCGCCCGTGTTGCGGACGCGCACGGTCGCCGTGAAGGATCCGTCCGTCGGGGCGGACTCCTCGACCGCCAGCTCCGTCCGGGCGAAGGTCGTGTACGAGAGGCCGTGGCCGAACGGCCGCACCGGCGTGCTGTCGGCGGAGGTCACGTCCGACGGCCCGCCGAGGATCGGGTGCAGGTACGAGAACGGCTGCGCTCCGGCCGAGCGCGGCAGCGAGACCGGCAGGTGGCCGGAGGGGTCGACCCGTCCCGAGACGACGCCCGCGATCGCGCCGGCGCCCTCCTCCCCCGGGAAGAACGCCTGCAGCACGGCGGCGGGAGCCGACGGCCCGTCGAGCGCCCAGCCCACGGCGTAGGGGCGGCCGGTCAGCAGCACGAGCACGACCGGGGTCCCCGTCGCCACGACGGCCTCGACCAGCTCGCGCTGGCGGCCCGGGAGCTCGAGGCTCTCGACGTCGTTGCCCTCGCCGACCGTGCCGCGGCCGAACAGGCCCGCCCGGTCGCCGACGACCACGATCGCCACGTCGGAGTCGGCGGCCGCCCGGACCGCCTCGGCGATCCCGGAGGCGTCGTCGCCCTCGACCGAGCAGCCCTCGGCGAGCAGCAGCTCGGCCGAGCCGAACTCGCCGGCCAGCGCGTCGGCGACCGTCGGGATCTCGAAGCCCAGCGGCACGCCCGGGTGGTGCGCCAGCACGTGGTTGGCGAAGGAGTAGCAGCCCATGAGCGCGGGCGCGCTGTCGGCGTTGGGGCCGATGAGCGCGAGGCGGCGCGGCGCAGCGAGCGGCAGGACGCCGTCGTTGGCGAGCAGCACCACCGACTCCTCGGCCAGGCGGCGGGCGATGTCGCGGTGGGCCGGCGAGTCGAGGTCGATCGACTCGGGGGCGTCGTCGAAGCGCGCGTCGAGCAGGCCGAGACGCTCCTTCTGCGCGAGCACCCGCAGCACGGCCCGGTCGACGAGCGCCTCGTCGGCCTCTCCGGCCCGGATGCGCGCCGCCAGCGGCGCGAGGAACGCGTCGCCCGCGGGCAGCTCCACGTCGATCCCCGCGGCGAGCGCCAGCTCGGCCGCCTCGCCCAGGTCGGCGGCGACCGCGTGCATGAGGTGGAGGAACGCGACCGAGAAGTAGTCGGCGACGACCACGCCGTCGAAGCCCCAGCGCTCGCGCAGCACGCCCGTGAGGTAGGCGGGCGTCGCTCCGACCGGGTCCCCGTCGATCTCGGCGTAGGAGTTCATCACCGAGCGGGCGCCCCCGTCGCGGATCGCCATCTCGAACGGCGGCAGCAGCACGTCCGCGATCTCGCGCGGTCCGGCGTGCACCGGCGCGTGGTTGCGGCCGCCGCGGGAGGCGGAGTAGCCGATGAAGTGCTTCAGCGTCGCGTCGACGCCGGTGGACTGCAGCCCCTGCACGTACGCGGTGCCGATCGTGCCGACGACGTACGGGTCCTCGGCGATGCACTCGTCGACCCGGCCCCAGCGGGGGTCGCGGATCACGTCGAGCACGGGCGCCAGGCCCTGGTGGATCCCGAGCTCGCGCATCGAACCGCCGATCACGGCGCCGAGCTCGGCCACGAGCTCCGGGTCGAAGGAGGCGCCCCAGGCGAGCGGAGTCGGGAACGTCGCGGCCTGCCAGGCGGCGAGCCCGGTCAGGCACTCCTCGTGGACGATCGCCGGGATGCCCAGCCGCGTCTCCTCGACGAGCCGGCGCTGCTCCGCCCACAGCCACCGGGCGCGCTCGAGGGGATCGACGGGGCGCGTGCCGTAGACGCGTGTCAGCTGGCCGATCCCCTCGCGGGTCGCCTCGGCGTACCCGGTCGAGGTGGCCATCTCGCCGGCGAGCGGGGCGACGACCTCGCCGCCCTGGTCGACCCAGTAGCCGACCAGCTGGGAGAGCTTCTCCTCCAGCGTCATCCGGCCCAGCAGCTCGGTGGTGCGGGCGGACGGGGCCTGGGGGTCCTCTGGTGCGTGCGGTGCGGTCACGGTGCGACCCTCTCTGCGGGTGGGGCGACGGGTGCGGACGGGACGGGGGACGCGGCGGACGGGCGGAGCGATCCGCTCATCCCTTCACCGCCCCCGTCAGCCCGCCGACGATGCGGCGCTCGAAGACGCTGAAGAAGATCAGCGCCGGGATCATCGACAGCGACACGAAGGCCAGCACCTTCGCCGTGTCGACCGAGTACTGCGACGAGAACGCCTGCACTCCGAGCGGGAGCGTGAAGGTGGACTCGTTGTTGAGGATGAACAGGGGCAGCAGGTAGCTGTTCCAGCTCGCGATGAACGCGAGGATCCCCGTGGTGATCACGCCGGGCATCGCCAGGCGCACGACCATCCGGAAGAAGAAGCCGATCCGGCTGCAGCCGTCGATGAAGGCCGCCTCCTGGATCTCGTCCGGGATCGCGCGGAGGAACGGCACCAGGATGATGATCGTCGTCGGCAGGCCGAACGCGATCTGCGGCAGCACCACTCCGGCGAGCGAGTTCATCAGGCCGAGGCTCTTGATCACCAGGTAGAGAGGAGTGATCGCCACGGTCATCGGGAACATCAGGCCGGCGGCGAAGAGCGCGTAGAACACGCCGCGTCCGGTGAAGTCGTAGCGGGCCAGGACGTAGCTCGCCATCAGGCCGAGCACGACCACGCCGAGCGTCGTCGCGAGGCCGGCGATGGTGGAGTTGCCGACCTCCTGCCAGAAGACTCCGCCGGTGATCACGTCGAGGTAGTTCTGCACGTTCCACGGCGAGGGCAGGCCCGCCGGGTCAGTGGTGATCTGCGCGTTCGTGCGGAAGCCGCCGAGGATGATGTACGCCACCGGGGCGAGCATCAGCGCGATCACGACGATCGCCACGACGTAGGCGATCGTGGTGCCGCGGCCCAGGGGCTGCCGGCGCCGCTTCACCGCGAGAGGCCGAGGGGTCTCCGGAGTGATCGGCGGGGCCGTCATCGTCGTGCCGGTCATCGCTTGTCTCCCGTCAGTGCGCCCGCCGTGTCGCGCCGGAGCACGAAGCGCTGGTAGAGCAGCGCCACCACGAGCGAGATCAGGAACAGGACCACCGCGACGGCGTTCCCGTACCCGTAGTTGCCGGCGTTGCGGCCGTTGGTGACCAGGTAGATCGCCATGGTCGAGGTGCCCGCGGTCGAGGACACGTACTGGCCCCAGATGATGTAGACGAGGTCGAACAGCTGCAGTGCGCCGATGATCGACAGGAACGCCCAGATCCGCAGGGTCGGCGCGAGCAGGGGCAGGGTGATCCGCCGCTGCACCTGCCAGTAGGAGGCGCCGTCGATGGCCGCGGCCTCGGACAGCTCCTCGGGGATGCCCTGCAGACCCGCGAGGAAGAGGATCACGGCGAAGCCGATGTACTTCCACGTGATGATCAGCATCAGCGTCCAGATCGCGATCGCCGGATCCGAGAGCCAGTCCTGCTTCAGCGCGCCGAGGCCGACCTTCTCGAGCAGGCCGTTGACCGCGCCGCTGGTCTGGAGCATCAGGCTCCAGCCGGTGCCGACGACGACCTCCGAGATCACGTACGGCACGAAGATCAGGACGCGGATGATCGACTGCCCGCGCAGCTTGCGGTTCAGCAGCAGCGCCAGGAGGATCGCGACCGGCCCCTGGAGCACGAGCGAGAGCACCACGATGATGCCGTTGTGCGCGAGGGCGTCGTGGAAGGTGGGGTCCTGCAGGATCGTCAGGTAGTTGCGGAAGCCGACGAAGTCCGTCGGCACTCCGTAGCCCTGCCAGCTGAAGAAGCCGTAGTAGGCCGCCATCACGACCGGGAAGATCACGAAGGCGAGGAAGACGATCAGCGCCGGGCCGACCAGGAGCGCGATCTCGAAGCGCCCCGCCCAGCCCACGCTGCGGCGGCGCCGGCGCACCGGAGGCGTCGAGGTGACGCCTCCGGTGCGCGCGGTCCCGGGGGGCTCATCCACTCCGAGGAGCGGGCTCTCGCGGAGTGCCATGGTGGCTAGGCCTTCGCCGCGGCGGCGTTGACGGCCTCGACCAGCTGCTCGGGGTCGCTCTTGCCGGCCAGCAGGTCGACGACTCCGACGTTCAGCGCGTTGCCGACGTTGAGGCCGTAGACGGTGTCGAGCCACTGCGAGACGTACGGGGCCGAGTTGTAGGCCTCGAGGATCTGCTGCAGGTACGGCTCGGTGACCGCCTCCTGCGCCACGGTGTTCACCGGGGGCGCGTTGAAGGCCGCGTAGTACTCCTTCTGCACGTCGGAGGTGGCCAGGTAGTTGAGGAAGTCGACGCACTCGTCGGGAGCGCCCGCGGAGCAGGAGTAGCCGTCGACGCCGCCCATGATCGCGCCGGCCTCGCCGTCGCCGCCGTCGATCTCGGGGAACGGGAACCAGCCCAGGTCGGGCAGCGGCTTCTCGTCGGGGGTGAGGGAGGCGATCACGCCGGGGTTCCACGCGCCCATGAGCTCCATCGACGCCTGGTGGTTGGCGAGGAGTCCGGCCGAGCTGCCCGCGCCCTGCTGGGCGGCGGTGGTGAGGAAGCCCTCGTTGAACGGCTCGGTCGCCGCGAAGTCCTGCAGGTCCTCGCCCGCGCGGACCCAGCAGTCGTCCGAGAAGTCCTTGGTGTCGGCCGCCTCGGCCATGGTGTCGGCGCTGCACTCGCGCAGCGCGAAGAAGTAGTACCAGTGTGCGGCGGGCCAGGCGTCCTTCGCGCCGAGCGCGACGGCCTGGGCTCCGCTGCCCTTGATCTTCGTGATCGCCGAGTCGAGCTCGTCGATGGTCTTCGGGGTCTCGGTGACGCCCGCCGCCGTGAAGAGGTCCTGGCTGTAGAACAGGCCGCCCGGGAGGACGGCGACCGGCATCGCCCAGACCTTGTCGTCGAGCGTGTTCGCCGAGAACGAGCCCTCGGGGATCTCGCTGCGCGCCTGGTCCGAGATGCCGTCAGTGAGGTCCTTCAGCTGTCCGCCCGCGACCATGGCGGCGAGCTTGCCGCCTCCGCGCTGGAGGAAGACGTCGGGGGCGTCGCCCGAGTTGAGCGCCGTCTGGAGCTTGCCGTCGAGATCCTCGTTCTGGATGGCCTGCGACTCGATGGTCACTCCGGGGTTCGCGGCCTCGAAGTCCGCGATCGTCTTGTCCCAGAACTCCTGGCCGGGGCCCGTGGTCGAGTTCTGCCAGAGGGTCATCGCGACGGTGCCGTCGCTCGATCCCGAGTCCTGGGCCGAGCAGCCGGTGAGGGCCGCGACCGTGCCGAGCAGGGCTGCTGTCGCCACTGCGATCTTCCTGAACTTCATCGTCCAACCGTTCTCTTCATCGAGGGCGCCGCCTGATGCACCGGCGCCGTGGGGGTTCCCGCCTTCGCGGGTGGAGTCAGTGTCCGCAGTGCTTGCGAAAGTGGTCAAACGTTTTCGAAATGGTTTTCGAAGCACGGGTTACAGTCGGCCACATGACCACCCGACCGACCATCCACGACGTCGCCGCTGCCGCCGGCGTCTCGGTGGCGACGGTGTCCAAAGCCGTGAACGGCCGGTACGGCATCGCCCCCTCCACCGCCACCCGCGTGCTCGAGGTCGTGCGCGAGCTCGGCTACGAGTCGAGCCTCGTCGCGAGCAGCATGCGCTCCCGGCGCACGGGCGTGATCGGCGTGCTCGTCGCGGGGTTCGAGCCGTTCAGCGCCGAGATCCTGAAGGGCGTGGGGTCGGTGCTGGCGGAGTCGCGGTTCGACCTGCTCGCCTACTCCGGCTCCCACGAGGGCGAGCAGGAGGGCTGGGAGCGGCGCTCGCTCAGCCGGCTCAGCGGCACCCTCATCGACGGGGCGATCATGGTGACGCCGAGCGTGGTGAGCGCCCCCTCCGACATCCCGCTCGTCGCCGTGGACCCGCACACCGGCCGCGCCGACCTGCCGACCGTCGAGTCCGACAACTTCGGCGGCGCCCTGCTCGCCACCCGCCACCTCGTCGCCCTCGGGCACCGCCGCATCGGCTTCGTCGCGGGCCGCGGCGACCTGCGCTCGGCGCGGCTGCGGGAGGCCGGCTACCGGGCGGCGCTGGCGGAGGCCGGCATCGCCTTCGACGAGCGCCTGCTGCGGGTGGGCAACTACCACCGCGACACCGCCCGGCGGCCCGCCTCCTCGCTCCTGTCGCTGCCCGACCGCCCGACCGCGGTCTTCGCCGCCAACGACGTCTCGGCGCTGGCGATCATCGAGACCGCCGCGCACCTGGGCCTCGCCGTGCCCCACGACCTGTCGGTGATCGGCTTCGACGACGTGCCCGAGGCCGCCCGCTTCGATCCGCCGCTGACCACCGTCCGCCAGCCGATGCAGACGCTCGGAGCGACCGCCGCCGAGATGCTGATCGCCCTGATGGCCGGGCGCGAGCCGCGCTCGCTGCACGTGCAGCTGCCGACGCAGCTCGTCCGCCGCGCGACGACGGGACCGCCGGCATGAGCGGCGACGGGACCGCCGGCACGGGCGACGAGCTGGAGGACGACGGCCCGACCGCGGTGCACGCCGCCCTCTTCGACGCGCTGGAGCTGGTGGACCTGCCCGCGCTCGAGGCGCTGCTCGACGAGCGCTTCGTGATCGAGCACCCGACCGGCCTGGTGCAGTCGCGGGAGGAGTGGCTCGCCGACATCGACGAGGCGCGCAAGGAGTACCACGAGATCGACCACGTCGAGAGCGCCCTCTCGGGCGGCGCCGCGCACCCGGTGCTCACCTCCCGCACCGTCACCGAGGCGACCATCGGCCCCCTGCTTGCGACCTGGCGGCTCCAGCTGACGAGCCGCCTCGTCCGCCGCGACGAGGGGTGGGTGATCACGCGGACCGTGGTGACGAGCTGGTGAGGCGGGCGGACCGGCGCGTCCGCGGCCGGCTGCGGGCGCGGCGGGCAGGATCGACACCGTGCTCCTCCAGGTCGTGACCCGCTCCGCCCGCCCGGCCGCCGAGATGTTCGACCGGGCGCGCGACATCGATCTGCACATGCGCTCGCAGGCCGGCGCTCGCGAGCGCGCGGTGTCCGGGACGACCACCGGGCTGATCGGCCTGGGCGAGCACGTGACCTGGAGCGCCCGGCACTTCGGCGTCCCGCTCCGGCTGACCAGCGCCGTCACCGCGCTCGACGCCCCGCACTCCTTCGTCGACGAGCAGACCCGCGGTCCCTTCGCGACCTTCCGGCACGAGCACCGCTTCGAGTCCGACGGCTCCGGCTCCGGCTCCGTGATGATCGACCGGCTCGAGTACTCCGCGCCGCTCGGCGTCCTCGGGCGGATCGCGGAGCGGCTGGTGCTCGACCGGCACCTGCGGCGGCTGCTGGAGGAGCGCGGCGCGTTCCTCGCCGGGGGCGACCGGTGAGCGTCGCGGTCCGGACCCTGCTGACGCTCGTCGCCGTCGCCGGGGTCCTCTCGCTCGCGACGACCTCGGTCCTGTTCGCCCTGTCCTCCCTCGACACCGGCCGGGACCCCGGCGAGCTGCTCCTCCCGCTGGCCCGAGCGCTTCTGGCGACCGCCGTGACGGCGGCTGTCGGCGGGCTCCCCTACTCCGCGGGACGGGGTCGCGCGCCCTGGCCGGTCCTCTGGACCGCTTCTACGGTCTGCATCCTCGCGATCGCCTGGCTCGTGGTCTCGATCGCGGCGTGGACCGATGCGGGCGACGGGACGGACGCCGTCGTCACGCTGCTGACCGTGGTGCCCGCGGCCTGCTGCTCGATCGCCGCGGTGCCGGTGACCGAGCTCGTCCTCCGGGTGGGAACCCGCAGGATCGGCGCCCGCTAGCGGATCCGTCCGCGCCGCTTGACGTTGACGCTGCGTCAACCCGTACCGTCGCTTCCATCGCCGCCGGAGTCCCCGGCGACGCGGAGACGGAGGGCGCTGTGGAGCAGGAGTGGACCGTGCACGAGGTGGCGCGGCTGGCCGGTACGACCAGCCGGACGCTGCGGCACTACGGGGCCGAGGGGCTGCTGCCGCCGAGCCGGGTGGGCGCGAACGGCTACCGCTACTACGACGCCGCCGCGCTCGTGACGCTGCAGCGGATCCTGCTGCTGCGCGACCTCGGTCTCGGACTGCCCGAGATCGGGCGGATCCTGCGGCGCGACGCGGAGCCGGTGGCCGCTCTCGAGCGGCACCTCGACGTGCTCCAGGAGGAGCGCCGACGGCTCGACCGCCGCATCCGGGCGGTCACCGGGACGATCACCACGATGAGAGAAGGGAACGGGCCGATGGCCGAGGAGATGTTCGACGGGTTCGACCACGCGGAGCACCGCGAGGAGGTGGAGCGCCGCTGGGGTGCCCCGGCGTACGCCGACGGCGACCGCTGGTGGCGCTCGATGAGCGCGGAGGACCGCGAGCAGTGGCAGCGGCGGCAGGCGGACCTCGCCGACGCCTGGACCGCCGCGGCGGCGAGCGGGGCGGATCCGACCGGGCAGGAGGCGCTCGCGCTGGCCGAGCGGCACCGCGCCTGGCTCGCCGAGGTGCCGGGCACGCCCCGCGACGCGACCGGCGGCCCGAGCGACGAGTACCTGCTCGGGCTCGGCGAGATGTACGTCGACGACGAGCGGTTCTCGGCGCACTACGGCGGAGTCGCCGGCGCCCGGTTCGTCCGCGACGCGCTGCGGGCACTGGTCGGGCGGCGGGGATGACGGAGGTTCCGTCTGCCGGGCCGGGACCCCGCTCCGGAACGGCATGATCGCCTGATGGGACGCATCCGATTCAGCAGTCCGGGCTGGGACGAGGACACCGATCGGGGGCCCGCGCCCGACCCCGACCGTGCCCGGTACTCCCGGGACGACGGGGCGAGGTTCGCCGCGATCACGCTCACCTGCCTGTCGGTCCTCCCCGCGATCGTCCTCACGGCCGCGTTCTTCCTCGTGCGACTCCCTCCCCTGGACCGCGACGACCAGCCCGACTGGACGGCGCCGGGCGCGGAGGTCCTGGCTCCGTGGCTACTGCTGTTCCTGCTCCCGCCGCTGGTCACGGGGCTGCTCGCCCGTCTGGTCGGCGGGCGGGACTCCTCCCACGGATTCCTCCCCTCCGCCGCGGTCTGCCTCGTGGTGATGGCGCCGTTCCTCGGCCTCTCGGCCCTCTCGCTCCTCGGCTAGGCGCTGCCTCTCACGCCTGCAGAACCACCGCGCCGTAGTGCGTGCCCGCGCCCGTGCCCACCAGCAGCACCGACTCCCCCGGCTGCACGCGCGAGCGGTGCAGGGCCAGCGGGATCGCGCTGCCGATCGTGTTGCCGACCTCGCCGAGCGTGATCGTCATCCGGTCGCGACCCCAGAGGCGGGCCATGCCCTCGAGCCCGGCCGCGCTGGTCTGGTGCGGGACCACCCGGTCGATGCCGGGGAGCCCGCTCGAGAGGCCGGGCCGCACCTCCTCGAGGAACGCCGGGAAGTGCCGCAGCGCGTCGACGAGCAGCGCCTTGCCCTGCATGTCGAAGCGGAAGTCGGCGAGCCGGTCGGGCGCCTCCTCGATGCGGATGCGCGAGCCGAAGCCGCGCAGCTCCGCGTGGCGCACACCGCTCGGGCGGGTGCGGAAGTGCGTGGTGACCAGGCCCTGGCCCGGAGTCTCGGCGCGGCCGATCACGACGGCGGCGGCCGCGTCGCCGAAGAGCAGGGCGCTCTCGGGCTGGCCCGGGTCGATGCCGCGGCTGCCGCAGTCGGTCGAGACGATGAGCACGGTGTCGGCGCGACCCGTGGCGAGGAGGAACCCCGCCTCCTGCAGAGCGAAGAGGAACGACAGGCAGGTGGCGCCGACGCTGTACGCCGAGACGTCGTCGAGGCCGAGTCCCGCCGTGAGCAGCGCGCCTCCGTCCGGGATCGCCTGCAGCTGCGTGCCCGAGGCGTTGAGCACCACGTCGACCGTGTCGAGCCCGGCCGCCGCGAGCGCCCGGCGGGCGGCGAGCAGGCCGAGCTCCAGCGGGTCCTCGTCGTCGGTGACCCAGTGGCGGGTGCGCACGCCGGAGCGGCGCTCGGCCTCGTCGGCGGGCAGGCCGCAGAGCGCGGCGACCTCGGCGGTCGTGACGATCCGCTCGGGCAGCGCTTCGCCCGTGCCGAGGATGCGGAGCGGGAGGAGGTCGGGCACGTGGGCCCCTTCCTGCCCCGGGACGTGCGGAGCGAATCCCTGTATAGCGCGCCTCTGCGCTTCTGCGTGCCGTGTCGGCGCGGTTTGACGGCACGGGCCCCCGCCGACACCATGGTCCCGGAGCGGGGGACGGATGGACGCGCGCGGTTTCTGGGTGGTCGTGCCCTTCCTCAACGAGGAGAAGCTGCTCGGCGGCGCCCTCGACGCGCTCGCCCGCCAGACCGATCCGGACTTCACCCTCCTGCTCGTCGACAACGGCAGCGCCGACGGCTCGCGCGCCGTGATCGACGAGTTCCGCCGCCGGTGCCCGGAGCGGCAGGTCGCCGTGATCGACGAGGCGCAGAAGGGCACGGGAGCCGCCTCCGACACCGGCTTCCGCCACGCGATCGCCGAGGGCGCGACGGCCGTCGCCCGCACCGACGCCGACTGCCTGCCGAGCGCCGACTGGGTGGCGAGCCTCAAGGCCGACCTCCGCGGCGGCGCCCGCTTCGTCGGCGGCCGCTTGTCCCCGCGGCGGGACGAGGCCGTCTACCGCTGGTACGACGGCGTGCTCGGCACCGCGCTGATCCGCCTGATGGAGCACGCGCCGGGCGTCTTCTACCGCCGCCCCGGCCAGCGGTACCGGATGTTCATGGCGGCCGGCTGCAACCTCGCGATCGACGCCGCGCTGTACCTCCAGGTCGACGGCTTCCCGCGCTCGAGCATCGACGACACCGACGAGGACCTGGAGCTGCACCTCAAGGTCTGCCAGGTGATCGGGCGGAGCGAGGCGCTGCTCGACAAGGACGCGGTCGTGCTGATGTCGATCCGGAAGGGCAAGGCGCTCGGGTACCTGGGGATCCTGCTCTGGTACTGGGGCCGCAAGCGCGGGTTGGAGGTCGTCGATGTCCGCTGAGCGCCGGCGCCGCGTGCTGATCACCGGGGCGACGGGCTTCCTCGGCGGCTACGCCGTGCGCGAGTTCCTGGCCGCGGGCGACGACGTGCTCGCCACCGGTCGCGCCCCCGAGGCGCTGGCGCGGCTGGAGGAGGAGGGCGCCACGGTCCTCCGCGCCGACCTCGCCGAGCTGGGCGCGACGACAGTCGAGGCCGACGTGCTCGTGCACGCCGCGGCGCTCTCGAGCCCGTGGGGCACGTGGAGCGAGTTCGAGCACGCGAACGTCACGGGGACGGAGGCGATGGTCGCGCTGGCCGAGCGCTGCGGGATCCGCCGCTTCGTCTTCGTCTCGTCGCCGAGCATCTACTCCGCCCGCCGCCACCAGTACCTGGTGCGGGAGGAGGAGGTCGACACCGGCAGCCGGATGAGCCTCTACATCCGCAGCAAGATCGAGGCGGAGCAGCTGCTGCAGGAGGCGCACCGCGCCGGCCGGATCCCCGAGCTCGTGATCCTGCGCCCCCGCGGCCTGATCGGCGTCGGCGACCCCAGCCTCCTCCCCCGCTTCGTCGCCGCTAGTCGCCGCCGCGGCATCCCCCTCTTCGACGGCGGCCGGAACCCCGTCGACATCACCTGCGTCGAGAACGCCGCGCACGCGCTGGTGCTCGCCGCCGACGCTCCCGTGGCCGACGGCGGCGTCTACAACATCACCAACGGCGAGCCCGCTCCGCTCGGCGACCTCCTCGAGCGCTTCTTCGCCGCGATGGGCGAGGAGCCGCGCTTCATCCGCGTGGACCTGCGCGTGCTGACCGCGCTCGCCGAGATCCTGGAGCGGGTCTACCGCCTGCTGCCCGGCCGCGAGCCGCCGTTCACCCGCTACACCGTGGCGACCCTCGCCTACGCCCAGACCCTCGACATCTCGCGGGCGCGGACCGAGCTCGGCTACGAGCCGACCGTGCCGCTGGCCGAGGGCATCCGCCGGGTCGGCGAGCACTTGAGGAGGTCGCGTGGCTGAGTCGTCGCTGCAGGTAATGGCGTGCGGGAGCACCGTCTTCCCGCTGTCCCGGGTGTTCCGCGGGAAGGGGCTCCCCCGCCGCGTCTTCCCCTCGAACGTCTTCCTCTACACGCACGCGAGCGGCCGGCGGGTGCTCGTGGACACGGGCTACCCGCCGACGTTCCGCGGGACGGGCCTCGTCGGACGGCTGTACGAGCGGATCCTGCCCGCGACGGTGCCGGACGACGAGACCGTCGACCAGCGGCTGCTCGCCCTCGGCCTGACCCCGGCCGACGTGGAGTTCGTGGTGCTCACGCACCTGCACCCGGACCACGTGGGCGGCGTGCGCTGGTTCCCGGACGCGACGTTCGTGCTGTCCTCGGGCCAGGTCGCCTCCGTGCGGCGGAACCGCGTGCGCGAGGGGATCTTCCGCGCGCTGCTGCCGCCGTGGTTCGCGGCCGGGATCGTGGCGGACGAGCAGCCCGCGACGACGATCGCGGGGCTGACCGGATTCGACCTGTTCGGCGACGGGTCGCTGCTCGTGGTGCCGCTCCCGGGGCACGCACGCGGTCACCTGGGGGTGCTCGTCGAGGGTCGCGTGCTCGTGGCCGGAGACGCAGCATGGGGGCGGGAGTTCCTCGGCTGGTCCGGGCGCCTGCGCCGGCTGCCGCGGTTCATCAGCGACGACGCGCGGGCGCACGAGCGGACGTCCGAGGTGCTCGAGGGTGTGGAGGCGGCGGGGGTGCGGCTGTGCTTCTCGCACGACGCGTATCCGGAGGGGGACGTGCGGCTGGGTGGCGCGGCACCCGTCGGCAGGAAGTCGCCGACCTGACGGCGGGACGGCTCGCGTCGTACCCTCTCGTCCATGACGGACTACGCCCGACCGGCAGTCGCGGACCGCGTCTTCATCGGCGAGGACGGCCGACCCATCCCCTACGGCACTCGCTGGCAGGGTGAGTCGCCTCCGGACGAGAGCTACTCCGTCACGAGAGATCTCGAGCGTTTCCAGCCGCTGCATACCGTCGCGGACGCCCTGCTCGAGCACCTCGAGCGCACCTACGACGTCACGGTCGAGGACGACCCGGCCCTGGCCTCACGAGACGAAGCGGAGATCTCCTGGGCCGCCCGCGCCGTCCGCGTGACGCCGCGGTCGGTCGACGCCGCACCTCTGACGATCGTCTGGACCGTCTTCCCCGGCGTCCTCCTCCACGCCGGAGCACTGCACCGCTTCAACTACCCCGTCTGCGGCTGCGACGCCTGCGACGACGAGTGGACCGCCCTCGCGGACGACCTCGAGCGCACCGTCTTCGACGTCGTCGCGGGCCGCTACGAGGAGAGCATCGCAGCCGGGAAGGACGGCATCATCGTCGGCTACCGCATCGGGAGCGGCAGTGAGCTCGGCTGGTCGAGCGGCTACAGCAACGACGTCGGGGTGCATCACAGGATCGGCCACGACGGGCAGCAGCTGACCGCGCCCTTCAGTCGAGTGTGGGAGGCCTGGCCGGAACGCTGACGCCGCGGCCGGCCGATCCTCGCGAGGTCATCGACCTTGTCCGAAAAGTGAGGCGCCTCCCGCCTCGGGCCGCGAGATCTCGAGTTCCGAGGCTCGACCAGCCAGCGGTCGTCAGCGGGGCAGGTGCTCGTAGGGGACGCGGCGGCTCAGCCAGGCGAGCAGCCCGGCGGCGAGCGCCGCGATCGCCGCAGGGATGAGCAGCAGCCAGAGGGCCGAGGTCACGGCGACGAGGACGAGCGCCGCCGCGGCGACGCCGGCGCCGATCGCGAAGTTCCAGCGCACATCCGTCGCCACTCCGCCCTCCGGACGCGCCCACAGCACGACGAGGGCCGTCGCGATCGGCCCGAGCAGAAGCCCCAGCACGAACCAGCGCCACCGCGAGCGGCCCTTCTGCTCGGCGAGACCGGCGGTGACGATCGCGAGTCCGAACCAGATCCAACCGGAGTCCTCGGTGAGTGTCATGCGTGGAGCCTAGGGCGCCGACAGGATCGCCCCGGCGAGGTCGCCGGTCGGGAGCGTGGGCCTGTCGCCCGCGTCTCCCGCCCAGCGGTCCACGGCGCGGCCGCTGACCCCCACCGCTACCCGGGCACCACCACGAAGGCGACTCCGACGACGACGCCCAGCACGAGAGCCACCGAGCCGAACCCGATCAGGAGGGCGAACGTCAGCGGACGGGTCTCGCGGAAGCTCATCGTGCCGGGGATCAGCTCGTTGATCTCGGAGGGGCCGAGCGTCTTCTCCGCGACGGGCGACGCCTCGACCTTCCGCCGACGAGCGGCTCCGGTCAGGCGCGCCCACACGCTCCGGCTACCGGTGTGCACTCCACGCGCCGCCGGCAAGAGCGGCGTCGTCACGGCGGCGACGACGGCTCGCAGATCCTCGATCTCCCAGTCCGACCCGCGGAGCCGCAGCGACCGGCTCTCGTCCGACAGGAACAGGATGAGCGACGGGGGCAGGTTGATCCCCTCACTGTTGGGGCCGGCGGGCACCCACGCGAGCAGCGCCTTCACCGACGGGTCGGCGCGCTCGAAGGTCACGACCCTGCCTCGAGCGTCCGTGCACTCGATCGCCCGGTCCGAGATCCGGAGCGACGCGGTGGCGAGGAACCGCCGGTTGCGGAGCGCCAGCACTCCGACGATCACCAGAGCCACCACGGTGGCGAAGCCGAACAGCCCGAGGTAGACGGCCAGCGCCGCACGGCGGTCGTCGGCGATCACGACGCCCCAGCCGCTCCCCGCCAGCAGGACCAGCGCGGGAAGGACGGCGACGGGCCTCAGCCGTCGCGACTCGTTCCTCTGCCGGGCCCTCGAGGGCCGGAACTCGCGAACCGGCTCCGAGCGGTCCGTCCGTCGCCGTTCCATCACACGGACGCGACGGACGGAGAGCCGGTGCGGACGCGGTTCCGAAGAGGGTCGTCGAGGATGCGGCGCATGGCGTCAGGGTAGCGGTGGCGCTCACCAGCGCCGCCCTCGCCTTGGGGGCCTTGGATTCTTCGCGCGGCTGTAGCGCAGCGACCGCCGAAAGCGAGGACCACCGCTCCTTCTGTGCTCCCGGCGACGCCGATAGCCTTCGCCCGTGACCTCCTCGACTCGCGCACTGGACCTCGCTCGTGCACGCCTCCGGATCGGAGTGCTCGCGTTGGTCCACCTCGTGGTCGCCGTCAACCTGGTCCCGTTCGGACTGTTGAGCTACGCCTCCGAGAACTATCCGGCCGTCGATGAGTGGTCCGACCTGTCGACGCTCGGGCGGGCCGTCCAATGGGCGGCCTTCGCTCCGTGGGTGCTCGTCGTCATCACTCCCGTCGTCTCGTTCATCGTCGTCCGTCGCCTCTCCGCCCCCCTGAGGAGCTTCTGGATCACGCCCGCCGCCGGCATCGCCGCCACCGTTGCGATCCACTTCGTGTCCTACCTCTTCTTCGATGCCCCTCGCCCAGTCACCGGAGGGTGAGCGGACGCGGCACGCTCGTCGATCCGTGCGGGACGTCACCGCACGACAGGTCGGCCCCTCCCGGGGTGCCGCTGCCGGGCACGATCATCCGAGCGAGGGCTCGTCCGGGTCGACAGACTGGGCTGGTGTCCTCACCGATGACGATCCGCGCCGTGCCGACCTCGGCCCAGCGTGAGGAGATGCACCTCAGGCTCCATCTCGCAGAGAGCAGGCGAGTGCTGCCTCTCGCGGCCGTCTCCGGCGATCGGCCTCCTCAGGACCTTCCGTACCGGGCAGCGCGCTCGACGCACGCGGGACGCCTGGCGCGGCGGCAGCCCGCCGGGTTCCGAGCGCCCTGACGCGACTCCCGCGCCGCCGACGACACCACGCCCCCACTCGACGCCCCACGCACCCACTCCAGACAGGACCCGCCATGACCTCCTCCCTCTCCCACCCGGCGAGCCGCTGGGCTCTCGACCACATGCCCCTCACCGCGCAGGCCGTCCGGGAGCTCGCTCCGGTGCTCTCCGGGAAGAAGCTGGCGATCTGCCTCCACGTCGAGCCCAAGACCGCCGCCCTCGTCTCGCTCCTCGTCGAGGCCGGAATGGACATCGCTCTGACGGGCTCGCCCGGAACCACGAAGGACGACGTCGCCGACGACCTCCGCGCCCTCGGCGTGCACGTGCACACGAAGCAGAGCGACGGCGAGGCGGAGCACCTCCGCAACATCGAGGAGGTGCTCGAGCACGATCCCGATCTCACCCTCGACAACGGCGCCGACCTCACCCTCCGCCTGATCAATTCGGGCGTCCCGGACCACTACCTCGGCGGCACCGAGGAGACCACCACCGGCGGCATCCGCCTGCGGGAGAACAGCGCGACCCTCCCGCGACCGGTCGTCGTCATCAACGACTCGCCCCTCAAGCTGATCGTCGAGAACGAGTACGGGGTCGGCCAGAGCGTCGTCCAGGGCTTCATGAACGCCACGAACCTCATGATCCCGGGCACCCGCGCCGCGGTCATCGGCTACGGCCCGTGCGGGCGCGGGGTCGCCGACACCCTGTCGCAGCTCGGAGCGCGAGTCTCCGTCGCCGACGTCGACCCGATCCGCTCGCTGCAGGCGATCCTCCGCGGCCACCGCGTCGGACCCGTCGCCGACGTCCTCTCGGACGCGCAGTTCGTCTTCACCGCCACCGGCGCACCCGGCGTCATCGGCGCGGCGGAGATCGACGCCTTCGCCGACGGCGCTGTGATCGCCGGCGTCGGTCACTTCCCGTGGGAGATCGACGAGGACGCCCTCGCGGCCGCCACGGAGTCGACCACCGAGTTCGCCGACGGACAGCGCCGGCAGGGCATCCGCCTGAAGAACGGCAAGCAGATCGTCCGCCTCGAGAACGGCCGGATGATCAACCTCACCGCGGCCGGCGGGAATCCGATCCAGGCGATGGACCTCGGCCTGACCCTGCAGGCCCGGAGCCTCGCCGCTGTCGTCACCGCGGACCTCGACGCCGCCGTGCAGCCCGTCCCGGCCGACGTCGAGCACCGCATCGCGACCGACCTCGTCGCCCTCCTCAGCCGCTGAGGGGCGCCGGGCAGGAGGGTCTCGTCGGGCGCAGCGGGTCGGGATCACGACCCCGCTGCGCCGACGTCGTCGCGGTTGCCGACAGCAGGAGCAGGCATCCGTGGCCGCTCCCGCGAGGCCGAATCAGCGGGCCCGCCCGGCTCACGGGCCCGTCACTCGCGGCCGAGCCAGTCCGTGATCGCGCTGACGACGCGGTCGAGGTGGGACTCGAGCAGGAAGTGCCCGCCGTCGACGAGCTCGATGCGCGCGTGGGGCGCGTCGCGGAGGAACGCCTGGGCGCCGGCGGGGGCGAAGATCTCGTCGTTCCGGCCCCAGACGGCGAGGACGGGGACTCCGGACTCGCGGATCCACGCCTGCACCGCGGGGTACAGGGCGCGGTTGGTGGCGTAGTCGCGGAAGAGCGCCAGCTGCACGTCGTCCTGGCCGGGGCGGGCGAGGAGCGCGAGGTCGTGCTCCCAGGCGTCCGGATCGACGGTGGTGGAGTCGGGGACACCGTGGGTGTACTGCCATTCGACGGCCTCCCGGCCGAGAGCCGGCCGGAGGGCGTCGCGCGTCTCGTCGGTCCGCTCGGCGGCGTCGGCCCAGATCGGGTCCCAGAAGCCGGGCACGAAGCCCGCCTCGTAGGCGTTGCCGTTCTGCGAGATCACGGCGACGACCGCGGACGGATCGGCGAGGGCGAGGCGCCAGCCGACGGGGGCGCCGTAGTCCTGGACGTAGATCGTGTACCGGGTCACCCCGATGGTCTCGAGGAAGCGGCCGGTCACCGCGGTCAGGGCGGCGAACGTGTAGTCGAAGTCCTCGACGGAGGGCGCGGACGAGCGCCCGAAGCCGATGTGGTCGGGGGCGATGACGCGGTAGTGCCCCGCGAGGGCGGGGAGGAGGTGGCGGAACATGTGCGAGCTGCTCGGGTACCCGTGCAGCAGCAGGAGGACGGGCGCGTCGACGGGCCCGGCCTCCCGCCAGAAGACGTCGAGTCCGTCGACGGACACGGTGCGGTGATGGACGACGACCATGGCTAACCCCTTCAAGTAGATTTACTGGTTAGTCGGACGCTAGCATGGATCGAACGGGCCGCACGGCGCGGGAGGACGGGGAACGATGGATCGGGACGAGGAGCTGCTCCTGGCGGTGCTGAACAGCGCGCCCGTGGTGGACGGACAGCCGACGGACGACCTCGGCGACGCGGCCGGTCGCGAGCTCGCCCGGCGGTGGGGCGGAGTCGGCACCGAGGACGAGCTCGAGCAGCTGCGCCGTGCCCGCGACGCGCTCCAAGCGGTCGTGCGCTCGGGCGCGCCCGAATCCGTCGCGGAGCTCGCGGACCTGGTCGCGCACGCCGTGCGCACCCCGCGCATCACCGGTGAGGGCGTCGTGTGGGAGCTGAGCGCTCCCGAGCCGGATCGCCTCGCGGTGCAGTCGGTCCTCGCCTGGTCCGCTGTGAACACCCGGCTCCCCGGGCGGCTCCGCGCCTGCGCGAACGACGAGTGCAACCTCTTCCTCCTCGACCGCAGCCGCCCCGGCACCGCCAAGTGGTGCTCGATGGCGACGTGCGGCAACCGGATGAAGGCCCGCGCGCACGCGAGCCGGTCGCGGGACTGAGGGCGGCCGGGAGGCGCAGCGGCGAACGCTAGGCGCCGCGCAGCCGGGCCGTCGATGCGGACGCCTGCGCGCGAGCCCGTTGCAGGGCGTCCTCGCGTCCGGCCGCGTCGAGGCGGGCGGGACCGTAGGTGACCACCGGGGGCAGGACGTCGTACCCGACGAACTCGAGCATCCCGCGATGGATGTGGAAGAGGAACGACTGCAGGTCGCCGTAGCCGTCGGCGGCGCCGGGCGCGAAGGCCGCTTCGCCGCCGCCCGTCGTTAGCAGGAGCATCGCGCTCCTGCCACGCAGGCCGCCCTCGGCGAAGACGCCGTGCTCGCCTCCGAACGTCGCGCCCATCACGAAGACGCGGTCGATCCAGCCCTTCATGATCGCCGGCATCGAGAACCACCACAGGGGGAACGAGAGCACCAGGAGATCCGCCTGCAGCAGCTCGTCGAGGTCGCTCGTGAGGGGCTCCCCGAGCGTCTTCTCGAGGACCGCGGTCATCTGCTGCGCCTGCGGCTTGAAGTAGCCGGAGCCGGACGCGAACTGGTCGCGGTGCAGCACCGGGTCCCGGCCCTCGGCGTACAGGTCGAGCCGGCGCACCTCCATGCCGTCGGCCCTCAGCTGCTCGAGGACCGCGTCCGCCTGCGCCGAGGAGAAGGACCGCTCCTCGGGATGGGCGTGGACGAGCAGAGCACGGCGAGCGGGAGCGGCCTCGGAAGCATCGGTCATGCGGCCGATCATATCGACGATTCGCGATACGTCGCTAGATCGAGGCTCCGAGCCGCTTCAGGAGCCCGGCGACGTCGGCGTCGCTCCTCCGGTAGTGGGTGTACTTCCCCACGCGCGTCGAGCGGACGAGGCCCGCGCGCTCCAGGGATCCCATGTACGACGAGATGGTCGACTGCGCGAGACCGCTCTTCGCGGCGAGATGGGTGACGCAGACCCCGAACTCGGCGCGGTCGGCGATCGGCTCGAACTCGCTGAACGACGCCTCAGGAGAGCGGAGCCACTCCATGATCTGCAGTCGCGTGGGATTGCCCAGCGCCTTCAGCACCTCGACCAGTCCCGTGTCCACCGCGCCATTCTCCCCTGCTCGCCGACCGGGCGCCTCCGCGCCGGAATCACCCTCCGCCCGGACGCACCCCGCTCACGGCAGCAGGATCACCTTGCCGTCGAGCGTTCGGGACTCGGCGAGCTCCATCGCCTCGACGATCCCCGTGAGCGGGAAGCGGGCGGCGATGTTGGCCGTCAGCGAGCCGTCGGCGAGGAGTCCGAGCACGCGGCCGAGGTCCTCCTCGAGCCGCGCACGGAAGCGCGCGGGGCGCAGCGAGTGGCCCGCCCAGAGGTCGTAGAAGACCGCGCGCCGGCCGTTGGGGGCGAGCTGGTAGGCCTGGATCCGCGCGAGCTGGCGGAGGAAGGGGGGCCAGATACTACCGGTGCTCGCGCTGACGATCGCGTACGCGACGAGGGTGCCGCCGGGCGCGAGCAGCGACCACGCCAGCCGGGTCGTCGCTCCGCCGACGTTGTCGAACACGGCCTGCACTCCGCCGGGAGCGAGCTCGCGCACGCGGGCGGCGAGGTCGGGATCGGCGTAGTCGACGGGCTCCACTCCGGCCGCTCGGAGGGCCTCGTGGTGGCGGGGCGAGGCGGCGCCGATCACGCGGATCCCCTCGAGGCGGGCGAGGCGGTGCACGAGGCCGCCGACTCCGCCGTTCGCGCCGAACAGGAGGATCGTGTCGCCGCGGGAGACCCGCGCCGAGCGGTGCAGCATCTGCCACGCCGTCACTCCGTTGACCACGACGGCCTCGGCGTCCTCCGACGCGACCGCGTCGGGGACGTGAACGCAGTCGCGGGCGGCGACACGGGCGTGCCCGGTCCAGCCGCCGGTCTTGGTGAGCGCGGCGACGCGGCGGCCCTCGAGCGACGCGTCGCCGCCGGGGCCGACCGCGAGGACCCGGCCGACGAGGTCGTAGCCGGGCGTGAAGGGGAACGGCGGCTGGGCGAAGTAGCGGCCGCGGCGCATCGACTGCTCGGCGAACGAGATGCCGGTGGCCTCGACGGCGACGAGCAGCTCGCCGTCCGCGGGAGGCTCGACCGGTGCCTGCTCGAGGAGCAGTCCGGACGGCTCGACGATCCCGGGGAGGACGACGCGGGTGGTGGTACGGGGAAGCGTGGTGGGCATGAGCGGCTCCTGAGGTCATAGGTGAGTGACTGAACAGTCACAACGGCGGTTATGAAAAGGGATGATGGCGAAGAGGAGAAGGAGGAGGGGAGGAAGAAGAGGAGGAGAGGCGAGCGCCGCGGACTCAGTCGCGGTGCCGGATGCCGTCGGAGACGATGCGGGCCCACTCGGAGTCGACGCCGCCGAGGTCGGTCTGCACGATCAGGTGGCAGAGCTGCCCGTACGCGACGAAGCGCTGCACGGCCGGGCCGTCGGCTCCGGAGACGACGGTGACCGTCCGGACGACCGCGGAGATCCCGCGGCGCACCGCCTCGCGGATCTCGGGGACGTCGCACGCGCTCTGCGCCTGCGACTGCAGCATGATCAGGTCGCGGTCGGCGATCAGGTCGATGTAGGCGACGGTCATCGCCTCGAGCCGGTCGGCCGGGTCCGAGGAGGGCGAGGCCTCCCCCGCCGCCGCGAGCGCGGACGCCACCTGCTCGTAGCAGCGGTCGACCGCGGCGACGAAGACGCCGAGCTTGCCCGGGAACAGGCGGAAGACGTAGGCGGGCGAGACGCCGGCCTCGGCGGCGACCTCGGTGATCGGGG
>NZ_PSVX01000059.1:0-22726 GCF_002932695.1 Rathayibacter sp. AY1D2
GCCGTCGAAGGCCCGCGACAGCGGTCCTCGCGGCCCCCGTCACGAAATGAGCCCCGGATGTCACTGCCCTTCGCCGATCGCCTCCCGCTCTCGCGACAGGCGGCCGACCGCGACGGCGTCGGACGCTCGCGGCCCGCGCTCTTCGACGAGCTGCTCGCCGATCCCGCCACCCGCGTGCTCGTCCTGCACCACGACCGGACTCTGGTCGAGGCCGACCGCCTCCTCCTGCGCCGCCCCGAGGACGTGACCGCCGGCACCCTCCGGATCTACCTCGGCCGCACGCTCGCCGAGGCCCCCGGCGAGCCGGTCGGAACTCCCGTCATCGCGACCGTCCTCACCGACGCGGCCGCCGCCGAGCTCGAGCCCGACGAGGAGCGGTGGAGCGGCCTGCGCCCGATCGCCGAGCGCCTGAGCGACCGCGACGCGGGCCTGTTCACCGAGGCGCTCGCCATCGCGAACTGGCACGCCTCGCACGGCTACTCGCCCCGCAACGGCGACCCGACCGTCGTCGAGCAGGGCGGCTGGGTCCGCCGCTCGCCCACCGACGGCAGCCAGGTCTTCCCGCGCACGGATCCGGCGATCATCGTCTGCGTCCTCGACGCGGACGACCGCCTCCTCCTCGGCTCGAACGCGATGTGGGGCACCGGCCGCTTCTCCCTGCTCGCCGGCTTCGTCGAGCCGGGCGAGTCGCTCGAGGCCGCCGTGATCCGCGAGATCGGCGAGGAGTCGGGCATGCGCGTCGTCGACCCGCAGTACCTCGGCTCGCAGCCCTGGCCCTTCCCCGCCTCCCTCATGGTCGGCTTCACCGCCCGCCTCGCCGAGGACCAGTCCCCGGAGGATCTGCTCCCGGACGGCGAGGAGATCGTCGAGCTGCGCTGGTTCACCCGGCAGCAGCTGCACGACTCGCTCGAGTCCGTGCTGCTGCCCGGCCGCTCGTCGATCGCCCGCGCGATGATCGAGGACTGGTACGGAGGCGAGCTGGAGAACGGCCCGATCGCGTGACCCTGCTCGACGGACTCGACGAGGGGCAGCGCGAGGCGGCGGAGGCGCTGCTGGGGCCGGTGTGCGTCCTCGCGGGAGCGGGCACGGGCAAGACCCGGACGATCACGCACCGCATCGCGCACGGAGTGGCGACCGGCGTCTACACGCCCGGTCGCGTCATGGCACTGACCTTCACCAGCCGCGCCGCGGCCGAGCTGCGCTCGCGCCTGCGGGTGCTCGGCGCCGGCGGCGTCCAGGCCCGCACCTTCCACGCCGCCGCCCTCTCGCAGCTCGGCTACTTCTGGCCGCAGCTGGTGGGGGGCACGATGCCCCAGCTGCTCGACGGCAAGGCCCGCCTGCTCGGGCACGCGGCCGAGCGGCTCCGCCTGAAGCTCGACACGGCGACGCTCCGCGACCTCTCGGCCGAGATCGAGTGGCGGAAGGTGTCCGCCCTCTCCCTCGAGCAGTACGCCGTCGCCGCCCGCACGCGCCCCCTGCCCGGACGGCTCACCCTGGAGCAGACGGTCGCGCTCGTGGACGAGTACGAGGGGCTGAAGGACCAGCGCCGCCAGATCGACTTCGAGGACGTCCTGCTCGTGACCGCCGGGATGCTCGAGTCCGAGCCCGCGATGGCGATGCAGGTGCGCGAGCAGTACCGCTTCTTCGTCGTCGACGAGTACCAGGACGTCTCGCCGCTGCAGCAGCGGCTCCTGGAGCTCTGGCTCGGCGACCGGAGCGACCTCTGCGTCGTCGGCGACGCCAGCCAGACCATCTATTCCTTCGCGGGTGCGCGGGCCGACTACCTCCTCGACTTCCCGTCCCGCTGGCCGGCCGCCACCGTGGTGCGTCTGGAGGAGAACTACCGCTCGGCCGTGCCGATCGTCCAGACGGCGAACCGCCTCATGCGGGGCAGGCCCGGCGCCCTCTCGCTCCACGCCGTCGCCGCCGCCGAGGCGCCGGAGCCCGCGATCGACGCCTACCCGGACGACATCGCGGAGGCGCGCGGGATCGCGGCGCGGGTCGCGGCCGACATCGAGGCAGGGGTGCGCCCCTCCGACATCGCGGTCCTCTTCCGCACGAACAGCCAGTCGGCGGTCATCGAGCACGCCCTGCACGAGCGGGGAGTGAGCGCGCACATGCGCGGCGGCAAGCGCTTCTTCGACCTCCCCGAGGTGAAGCAGGCCGTGATGCAGCTGCGCGCGGCGTCCGTGTCGATCAGCGGCGAGCCGCTGTTCAAGTCGGTGAGCGACGTCCTCCGCTCGCTCGGCTGGAGCGCCGAGCCCCCGTCGGCGCCCGGTGCGGTGCGCGACCGGTGGGAGTCGCTGGACACGCTGGCCCGCCTCGTCGACGAGGCCCCTGCCGGATGGACCTTCCGCCAGTTCACCGACGACCTGATCGCACGCCAGCAGGTGCACCACGAGCCGGACCGCGGCGCGGTCACCCTCGCCACGCTGCACTCGGCGAAGGGCCTCGAGTGGGAGTCGGTGCACCTGATGGGGCTCGCCGAGGGCCTGCTGCCGATCTCGTACGCCGCCGGCCTCGAGGCGATCGACGAGGAGCGGCGCCTCCTCTACGTCGGCATCACCCGGGCCCGCCGGCGCCTGCGCCTGTCATGGGCGCGCTCGACGGTCGGCCGCGTCACGCGGAGGGAGCCGTCGCGCTTCCTCGAAGAGCTCGGCACGCGCACTCGGGGTGCGGCTCCCGCTCCCGCACGGTGAACGCTCCGGAGGCGTCGCTGTAGACCCGCTCGGCCGCGCGCAATCCTCGCCAGCCCGCGAGCAGCCGCCGCAGCACGGCGTCGGCGGCCGCCACGGCGATCGCGGCGCTCGCGAGCGGCGTGCGGGTGGGGGCCGTGCGGCCGAGCACCTGGATCACGAGGCGCGCGCGATCCGGGTCGAGGTCCATCCGGTCCCGCTCGGCGCAGTGCAGGCACGGTCCGGAACCCGGCTCGACAAGGGGTCCGAGGCGCACCGATTCGTCGCCGAACACCACCGCCAGGTGCGGCACATCGGCCGCGAGCCAGTGCGCGGCGCGGGCGGGGGCGACCGCGAAGTCGGCGATCAGCACGGCGAGGTCCGGCGTCCCGTCGTCGGCGACCAGCGAGCAGCCCTCGCTCCGGAGCAGCGTGCGCAGTGCGTCCGGTGCCGCGCCCGTCCCCTCGACGACGACCCGCGGTGCCGGGGGAGGGCCGCCGGGCTCGACGCTGCGCAGCAGGACCGGCCGGAGCGCCTCGAGCACCTCGTCGACCCGCGCCTCGCTCGCTCCGGCGCGCGCCGCGATCAGGCGGACGGTGCCGGCGCTGGTGCCCACGCGGAGGGCGTCGAGCAGCAGCTCCTCCGGGTAGCCGACGCCGTCCAGGACCGCGTGCGGCCGGTCGAGGCCGAGCTGCACCGCGGTCGCGGAGCGCCAGAGCAGGGGGAGTCGGGGATCGAGCCGGAGCACCATCCGGCGATCATGGCCGAGACCGGCCCGGCGCCGCGCGAGTTGTCCACAGGCGGGCGCCGGACGGGGGGTCAGACGGGGCGGTCGCCCGTGGGGGAGGAGCCGCGGTCGTCGTCGTCCGGCGAGCCGGCGTCGTCGGTCGTGTCCGGAGCGTCTCCGGAGGCGCCGTCGCCCTCGCGCGGCATCGTGCCGTTCAGCAGGTCCTCCAGCGCGCGGTCCATCTCGTCGGGCTCCGGGGTCTCGCCGCGGGCCTCGGCCGTGAGCCGGGCGACGAGCGCGCTCGGGTCGTCCAGGTCCTCTGAGCCGGGGAGCAGGTCGGGGTGCGACCAGAGGGAGTCGCGGGCCTCGGGCCCGACGGCGTCGGTCACGGCCTGCCACATCGCGGCGGCCTCGCGGAGGCGGCGCGGGCGCAGCTCCAGGCCGACGAGGGTCGCGAAGGCGGATTCGGCCGGGCCGCCGGAGGCGCGGCGGCGGCGGACCGTCTCGGCGATCGCCCCGGCGCTGGGCAGGCGGGTGGTCGCCGCCGCGGTGACGACGTCGACCCATCCCTCGATGAGGGCGAGGACGGTCTCGAGGCGGCCGTGCGCGGCGAGCTGCTCCTCCGTCTTCGGCGGGATGAGCGCGCCGGAGGTCATCGCGTCGCGGAGCTCCTCGGGGTTCGACGGGTCGAAGCCCTCGGCCAGCTCCTCGAGGCGGGTGATGTCGATGCTGATCCCGCGCGCGAAGTCGGTGATCTGCGAGATGAGGGCGAGACGGAGCCACTTGCCGTGCCGGAAGAGGCGGGCGTGCGCGAGCTCGCGGACCGCCAGGTACAGCTGCACCTGGTCCAGCGGGATGTCGAGGCCCTCGCCGAACGCGGCGACGTTCTGCGGCAGGATCGCCGCGTCGTTCTCCTCCAGCAGCGGGATGCCGATGTCGCCGCCCGAGACGACCTCGGCGGCGAGCTGCCCGACGACCTGGCCCAGCTGCAGGGCGAACAGGGTGCCGCCGATCCCGCGCATCATGCCCTCGGCACCGGCGATCATCGCCTGCATCTCCTCCGGGGCCTGCTCGCGGAGCACGCGGGTCAGCGCGTCCGAGATGCTCAGCGCCACCGGCTCGGCGAGCTGGGTCCAGACCGGCATCGTCAGGGAGATCCACTCGAGGCGGCTGATCGAGCGCGGCGTGCGGCTCAGCTCGGAGACGTACGCGACCTCGTCGAGCCAGAGCGCGGCGACGCCGAAGGCCGCGTCGATCGGAGCCCGCACGGAGTCGGACACCGGCGCGGACTCGGCGCGCGCGAGCTGCTTCGCCTGCTCGAGCGAGAGCGTCCAGTTGACGCCGCCGTCGCCGTTCTGCTGCATCGCGCTCTGCAGCTGCGAGAGCAGGTTCTGCAGGGCCACCGGGTCGTTCGGCAGGCCTGCCGCTCCGGCGAGCTGCGAGGGGTCGACCGGGCCGTTCCCCGAGAGGAACTGCCGCAGCATCTCCCGGAACTCGTCCTCGGAGCCGCCGCCCGCTCGGTCCGCACTGTCGCCATCGGCCATCGGGATCAGCCCTCCGTCGCTCACGTGAATCCGGTCGCCGCACCGCCTCCGCGGCCCTGCACAGGGCGCCGGTTCCGGCGCGACTCCCAGTCGTGCAAGCTACGTTAGCCCGAGCGCCCGGGGCCTCGGCGTGCAGAGCACCGCTCGGGCCCAGCCCGCTTCCGCCCGCCGCGAACATCCCGGCGGAGCCGCTCCACCCGTTGCCAGAAAGGCCCCCGTGTCGCTGTTCTCCGACGACCCGCGCCCCTCCTCCTCCCCGCGCCGCCCTTGGGTCGGACCGGTCGTCCTCCTCTCGGGTGTCGCCGTCGTGGTCGGTCTGGGCGTCGCGCCCGCCCCCTACGTGATCGAGCAGCCCGGCCCCGTGTTCGACACCCTGGGCAGCAGCAAGGACATGCCCCTCATCTCGATCCCGGACCGCACCACCTATCCCACGGCCGGCACGCTCGACATGCTCACCGTGTCGGTCGTCGGCAACCCGCAGAGCCTGCCCACCTGGGTCGAGGTCGCGAGCGCCTGGTTCGACAGGACCAAGGCGGTCGTCCCGGTCGACGCGATCTTCCCTCCCTCCTCCACGGTCGAGGAGCGCGACGAGGCGAACCAGGCCGAGATGACCGACTCCCAGCAGGAGGCGATCGCCGCCGCGCTCACCGAGCTCGGCTACCCCGTCGAGCAGCGCGTCTCGGTCGTGCAGGTGCCCGAGGGCTCCCCGGCCGAGGGCGTCCTGGAGGCGGGGGACGAGATCCTCGCGGTCGCGGGCACCCCCGTCGCCGACGCGACCGCCCTGCGCGCGACCCTGCAGACCCTCGGCACCGGCTCCCCGGTGCAGGTCAGCATCGAGCGCGAGGGCGTCCGGCAGGAGGTGGAGGTCACGCCGCGCGACTCGAACGGCGCCGCCGTCATCGGCGTCCTCCCCGGAGCGGCCTTCGACTTCCCGTTCGAGGTCGACATCCAGCTGGACGACGTGGGCGGGCCGAGCGCGGGCATGATGTTCGCCCTCGGGATCATCGACAAGCTCACCGAGGGCGAGCTCAACGGCGGGCGGAGCGTCGCCGGGACCGGCACGATCGACGCGGCCGGCGAGGTCGGCGCCATCGGCGGGATCCGCCAGAAGCTCTACGGGGCGGAGGGCGCCGGAGCCGAGTACTTCCTCGCCCCCGCGACCAACTGCAACGAGGTCGTCGGCCACGTCCCCGACGGGCTCGACGTGCTCGCGGTCTCGACCCTCGACGACGCCCTCGCCGCCCTGAAGGGCATCGCCGCGGGCGACACCTCCGGGCTGCCGGACTGCAGCACCGCCTCTCCCCTCGACTGATCCCACCCGCCGACCCCGGGTCGACGCCCAGGTGAGCCGGACAGCCGTCGCATAGCATGGGTGGCCTCCCCTCACATCTCGACAGCAAGAGGCCCTCACGTGAGTTCCACAGCAACCGAAACCCCGCCGCGGAAGAGACGGAGCGTCCTCGCCGTCACTGTCGTAGTGGTGGCCGTCCTGGTGGTGGCGTTCTTCGTCTTCGCCGGTCTGTACACCGACATCCTCTGGTACGACCAGCTCGGCTTCCTCTCCGTGCTCACGACGCAGTGGGCGGCGGCGGGCGGTCTCTTCGTCATCGGCTTCGTCGCCATGGCGGTGCCGGTGTTCATCAGCCTGATGCTGGCGTACCGCCTCCGGCCGGTCTACGCGAAGCTCAACTCGCAGATCGACCGCTACCAGCAGGTCGTGGAGCCGCTGCGGCGCCTGGCCACCTTCGGGATCCCCGCGGTGCTCGGCCTCTTCGCCGGCGTCTCCTCCGCCACCCGCTGGCAGACGAGCCTCACCTTCTGGAACCGCACGCCCTCGGGCACCACGGATCCGCAGTTCGGCCTCGACACGTCGTTCTACCTCTTCGAGCTGCCCTTCTACCAGAGCATCGTCGGCTTCGCGTCGGCGGTCCTGCTGATCTCGGCGTTCGCGACCCTCGCCACCGGCTACCTCTACGGAGCGATCCGGGTGAACGGCCGCGAGATCCGCATCTCGAAGGCCTCGCGCATCCAGCTGGCGGTCATCGCCGCCCTCTACCTCGCCGTGCAGGCGGTCAGCCTCTGGCTCGACCAGTACGCGACGCTCGCGCAGCAGGGGCCCCGCATCACCGGCGCCACCTACTCCACCGTCAACGCGACGATCCCGGGCCTGCAGATCCTGGCCGGCATCGCGGCGCTGGTCGCGATCCTCTTCGTCGTCACCGCCTTCATCGGCCGCTGGCGCTTCCCGGTCATCGGCACCGCGCTGCTGATCGTGTCGAGCCTGCTCGTCGGCTCCCTCTACCCGTGGATCGTGCAGAAGTTCCAGGTCGAGCCCAACGAGCGCACGCTCGAGCAGCCCTTCATCCAGAACAACATCGACATGACCCGCCAGGCCTACGGCGTCAGCGACGTCGACGTCATCCCCTACGACGCGACCACGGACGCGGAGCCGGGCGCCCTGCGCTCGGACGCCGAGACCACCGCGAACATCCGCATCCTCGACCCCGCCGTCGTCACCGACGCGTTCTCGCAGCTGCAGCAGTTCCGCCAGTACTACAAGTTCGGCGACACGCAGAACGCGCTCGACGTCGACCGCTACTCCATCGACGGATCGACGCAGGACGCCGTGGTCGGCGTCCGCGAGCTGAACCTCAACGGCCTCGGCACCAACCAGACCTGGTACAACCAGACGCTGGTCTACACCCACGGCTACGGCCTGGTCGCCGCGTACGGCAACCAGCGCTCGGCCGACGGAGAGCCGGTGTTCATCGAGTCCGGTGTCCCGACGACGGGCGACCTCGGCGACTACGAGCCGCGGATCTACTTCGGCGAGAACTCCCCGCCGTACTCGATCGTGGGCGGCAACGACTCGCGCGACATCGAGCTCGACTACCCCTCGGGCACCGATGGCGCGCAGCAGACCTACACGACCTTCGACGGCGAGGGCGGCCCCGCTCTCGACAACGTCTTCAAGAAGCTCGTCTACGCGATCAAGTTCCAGTCCGAGCAGATCTTCCTCTCGGACGGCGTGAACGACGACTCGCAGATCCTCTACGACCGCGATCCCGTGCAGCGCGTCCAGAAGGTCGCGCCGTACCTCAAGCTCGACTCCGACGCCTACCCGACCGTCGTCGACGGCCGCGTGAAGTGGGTCGTCGACGGGTACACCACCTCGGCCGACTACCCGTACTCGGAGGTGCAGAGCCTCTCGCAGGCGATCGCCGACACGAACACGCAGCAGCAGTTCCCGACCGACGACGTCAACTACATCCGCAACTCGGTGAAGGCGACCGTCGACGCGTACGACGGCAGCGTCACGCTCTACGCGTGGGACACCGAGGACCCGATCCTGCAGACCTGGCAGAAGATCTTCCCGACCACGGTGAAGCCCGTGAGCGACATGTCGGGCGAGCTGCTCAGCCACGTCCGGTACCCGGAGGACCTCTTCAAGGTCCAGCGCGCGGTCCTCGGCACCTACCACGTCACCGACGCGGGCTCCTTCTACTCCCGCGAGGACGCCTGGGCGACGCCGAACGACCCGACGAGCGGAGCCGCGACCACGGCCGCCGCGACCGGCACCAGCCTGCAGCCTCCGTACTACCTGACGCTGCAGACGCCGGATCAGGACGTGCCGTCGTACTCGCTCTACTCGACGTACATCCCGGCGAGCGTCCAGGGCGCGCAGGCCAGCCGCAACGTGCTGACCGGCTACCTCGTGGCCGACTCCGACGCCGGCTCGACGGCGGGCTCCGTGGCCGACGGCTACGGCACGCTCCGCCTGCTCGAGCTGCCGAAGGACGACACGGTGCCCGGCCCCGGCCAGGTGCAGAACGCGTTCACCACCGACCCGACGGTCGCGAACGAGCTGAACATCCTCTCCCGCGGCGACACCACCGTCACGAGGGGCAACCTGCTCACGCTGCCGGTCGGCGGCGGCCTGCTCTACGTCCAGCCGATCTACGTGCGCTCCAACGGAGACACGAGCTTCCCGCTCCTGCAGAAGGTGCTGGTCGCGTTCGGTGACGACATCGCCTTCGAGGACACCCTCGACGCGGCCCTCGACAGCCTCTTCGGCGGCGACTCGGGAGCCGACGCGGGCGACACCGGCACGCCGACGACTCCGGACGCCGGCACCGGCACCTCGGGCGGCGACACCGGAGGCGACGCGGGCGGCACGACCGGCGGCACCGGCTCCACGCCGGCCACGGGCGACCAGACGGCGCTGCAGCAGGCGCTGAACGACGCGCGGGACGCACTCACGGCTCGCGAGAACGCCCTCAAGGCGGGCGACCTCACCGCCTTCGCGGCGGCGGACGAGCAGCTGACCGAGGCGCTCTCGCGGGCGCTGCAGGCCGAGGGCGGCCAGTAGCCCGCATGGTGCAGGTCGACCGCGGCGAGCACCTCCGCTCGGGGGAGTGGCTCGAGCTGAACCGCACGTACTGGGAGGAGCGCACCGGCGAGGGTGCGCTCCACCCGGAGCTCGTCACCGCGGCGCTCCTCGGCCCCGGGCCGAGGATCCTCCAGCTCGGCTCGGGCGACGGGCTCGACGCGCTCGAGCTCGCCGAGCGCGGCGCCCGCGTGGTGGGCGTCGACTTCTCGATGCCCGCGGTGCGCCGAGCACGCGCCGCCGCCGCGGACAGGGACCTCGCCGGCTCCGCCCGCTTCGTCTGCGCGAACCTCTACGAGCTGCGGCACATGCTGCCGGAGCCCGACTCGTTCGACGTCGTGCTCTGCAGCGCCGGCGTCGTCTCGTGGCTCCCCGACCTGGAGGAGTGGGCGCGGCTGGTGGAGTGGTTCGTCGCCCCCGGCGGAGCGGTGCTCGTCGCCCCGTCGTCGTCCGCTCCCGTCGGCGCCGACGTCCGCACCTGGTCGCGCACCTCGTCCGAGCTCGCAGCCGCCCTGACGGCGGTCGGGCTGAGCGTGGACGAGAGCGTCGTGCTGCGCGCCGCCAAGCCCGCCTGAGACCGGAGCCCGCTCCCACCGCCGCGTCGATTTGCATCGGCGCCGGAACGCGTGTAGTGTTTCTTCTTGTGCCGCGGGGTGGAGCAGTTCGGTAGCTCGCTGGGCTCATAACCCAGAGGTCGTAGGTTCAAATCCTGCCCCCGCAACAAGAAAGCGAAAGCCGGTCCTGAGAAGGGCCGGCTTTCGTCGTTAACGCGGGTCGCGGACGTGCTGCCCGCGGCTGACAGTGCGCGGGCGGAGACCTCAGTCGCCCTCGATCACGCTCAGCACGTTGCCCCCCGGATCGCGGAACCAGCAGATCGTCGGCCCGTGGCCGCGCATCACTCCGTCCGCATCGGTCGGCAGCGACGGGTCGTCGTAGATCGCCGTGGTGACGCCTGCCGCGTGCAGCTCGGCGACCGCCGCGTCGACGTCCTCCACCGAGAAGTTCAGGATCGTGAACGACGCCGGCTCGTGGTCCGGCTTCGGGTACGCGATCGCGCGGCCTCCGCCCGGCAGCCGGATGTCGAGGATCCCCATCGCGTTCAGCTCGACCTCGAGCCCGAGCACTCCGCCGTAGAAGGCCCGCGCCGCCTCCACGTCGTCCACGCTGAAGCCGCTGAAGGCCCTCTCGCTCCGGATCATCGCCGTCCTCCGTCCCACGGCCGCACCGTCGCGCCCGCTCCGCTCCGGACGCTACTCCGGTCGCCCGTCCGCGTCACCGTCGGACCCGCCCGCGGTGCCGCCGACCGCCAGCCGGTCTCGCGCGACCCGCATCCGCGGACCGGCCTCCTGACGCTCCGCGCCGACGCGTGTGCCGGACCGGCCCGCACGTTAGGCTCGACCCCGATGCGAGGGGTGCTGCTGTGAGGGACGAACGCGGAGACGACGGCTCGAACGAGGGGCTCGGCGACCGCCCGACCCGGCGGAGCCTGCGGCAGGCGCCGCACGCGCTGCCCGCGGCACGCGTCGCCACTCCGGTCCTCACGCCCGTCCGCCCCGTGCGGCGCCGCCGGGGCCGTGTCTTCCGCGCGACCGTCAGCACGGTCGCCCTCGCCGCCATCGCGGGCCTCGTGGCGGTCTCCGCGCTCCCCGCCTACTCCTTCGACCCGGCACCCGATTCGCAGGCCGCCGTCGAGGCCGCCGCCCGCGTGCAGGCGCTCGGCAACCAGAAGCTCACCGTCGCGCCGACCGCGGTCCAGGAGCAGGTCATCCGCGACTCCTTCACCGCACCGACCCAGGCCCAGCTCGACGAGGCGGCCGCCCAGGCGCGCGCGCTCGCCGCCGCCGAGCAGGCCGCCCGCGACGCCGAGACCGCCCGCCTCGCCCAGGAGGCGCAGGCCGCGGCAGGCACGACCGGCGCGGACGGCGCCGCCGCGGGCAGCGGCGGCACCAGCACCTCGGTCACGCCCCGCGAGGAGGGCGACGACTACCCCTGGCGCGACCAGCTCACCGACGACCAGGGCGGCGGCCTCTCGCCGCTGCGGTACTACTACCGCGAGTGCGTCGACTTCGTCGCCTGGCGGATCAACCGCGACCAGGGCTCGACGAGCGCACCCTTCAAGTGGACCTGGGGCAACATGACCCCGGGCGGAGGCAGCGCCTACGCGTGGGCCGGCCAGTGGGCGTCCCACGGCTGGGTGACCAGCAGCACGCCCGTCCCCGGCGCGGTCGCCTGGTTCACCGGCAACCACGTCGCGTACGTGCAGGCCGTCAACTCCGACGGCACGGTCTCGCTCGAGGAGTACAACTGGGGCAACGACCACGCGTACCACATGCGCACCATCCCGGCCTCCCAGGTCGCCCTCTTCCTCTACCCGCCGAGCTGATGACCGGCGCCGTCGGCATGGCCGTGGCGCAGTTCGCCCCCTCGACGGACCGGGAGGCGAACATCGCGACGATCGGGCGCCTGGCCCGGATCGCCGCCGAGCGCGGCGCGAGCCTGGTGGTGCTGCCGGAGTACAGCTCCGCCTTCACCGATCCGCTCGGGCCCGAGCTGGTCGCGGCGGGCGAGGCGCTCGACGGCCCGTTCGTCACGGCTCTCGCGGCCCTCGCGCGCGAGCTCCGGATCCACCTCGTGGCGGGCATGGTCGAGGCGGTGGACGGGCGCCGCATCGCGAACACGCTCGTCGCGCTCGACCCCGAGGGCGCGCTCGTGGCCCGCTACCGCAAGCTGCACCTGTACGACGCCTTCGGCCAGACCGAGTCGGAGTGGGTCGCCGCGGGGGAGATCGCCGCACCCGAGACGTTCGAGGTCGGCGGCCTCGTCGTCGGGCTGCAGACCTGCTACGACCTGCGCTTCCCCGAGGTCAGCCGCTGGCTGGTCGACGCCGGGGTCGACGTCATCGCGGCACCGGCCGAGTGGGTGCGCGGCCCGCTCAAGGAGGCGCACTGGCGGACGCTGGTCACCTCCCGCGCGCTCGAGAACACGGTGTACCTCGTCGCAGCCGACCAGACCCCGCCGATCGGGGTCGGCACGAGCATGATCGTCGATCCGATGGGCGTCGAGACCGTCACCCTCGGCGAGGTCGAGGACGTCGCCGTCGCCTGGGTCTCGCGCGAGCGGATCGACGCGGCGCGCGCGAAGAACCCCGCTCTGGCGCTGCGGCGCTTCCGGGTGCTGCCGCTCTGACCGCCGCCCCCGGCCCGACGGCGCCGGGCATCCGACCGAATCCGCTGAGGCCGGCTCCTCAGCGCGCCATGCGGGCGAGGCCCGCGACCGCGGTCTCCAGCACCTCGAACCGCTTGCAGAAGGCGAAGCGGACGAGCGAGCGGTAGGGAGCGGCGTCCTCGGGGCGGCAGAACGCCGACACGGGCACCGCCACCACTCCCGCGAGATCCGGGAGCGCCCGGCAGAGCGCGACCCCGTCGTCGTAGCCGAGCGGTGCCGCGTCCGCGACGACGAAGTAGCCGCCCGAGGAGGGCGCGACGCCGAAGCCCGCAGCAGCCAGGCCCGCCGACAGCAGGTCCTTCTTGGCCGCAAGAGTCTGCGCCGCGCCGGTGAAGAAGGCGTCCGGGAGCCCGAGCCCGAGGGCGACGGCCCCCTGGAACGGCGAGCCGCTGACGTAGGTGAGGAACTGCTTCACGGCGAGGACGGCCGTGATCAGCTCGCGCGGGCCCGTGACCCAGCCGATCTTCCAGCCCGTGGTGCTGAAGGTCTTGCCCGCCGAGGAGACGGACAGCGTCCGCTCGAAGGCTCCGGGAAGGGAGGCCAGCGGGACGTGCGGGGTGTCGAAGTGCAGGTGCTCGTAGACCTCGTCCGTCAGGATCACGGCGTCGTGCCGCTCGGCGAGCCGCACGATCAGCTCGCGGGTCACGGCCGGGAGGACGGCACCGGTCGGGTTGTGCGGGTCGTTCACCAGGATGACGCGCGTGCGGTCGCTCACCGCGGCGGTCAGCTCGTCGTGGTCGACCGCGAAGGAGGGGCCGCGCAGGAGCACGGTGCGGTGCACCCCTCCGGCGAGGGCGATCAGGGCTCCGTAGGCGTCGTAGTGGGGCGTGAAGGTGACGACCTCGTCGCCCGGCTCGAGCAGGCCCAGCAGAGCCGCGGCCAGGGCCTCGGTGGCGCCCGTGGTGACGAGGACCTCGCCGTCGGGATCGAGGGCGATCCCGGAGAAGCGCAGCCGGTGCGCGGCGATCGCCTCGCGCAGGACGGGGAAGCCGGGACCCGGCGGGTACTGGTTGAGCCCGGACGCGATGGCGTCGCGCGCGGCGTCGAGGATCTCGCGCGGGCCGTCCTCGTCCGGGAAGCCCTGGCCGAGGTTGACCGCTCCGGTGCGCAGGGCGAGCGCGCTCATCTCGCTGAAGACGGTGGCGGCGACCTCGCCACAGGGGCCGAGGAGGCCGGCGCCCGCCGCGGCGCGCGACCAGGATCCGGGAATGCTCACGTGCCCAGTGTGCCCGCTCGAGCAGTCCGGCCGGTTTCATTTCCCGCTCGCAGGCCCGTCATAAGAAACCCCCAGGTACGATCGCCAAGCTATCCCCGCTTGGAAGGAGCAACACCCATGACCGAGAGTCACGAGGGTCCTCGTCAGCCGGAGGAACCCACCACGCCGACGGAGTCCGGCGCCCGAGAGGCGACCGAGCGCACCCCCGGCGAGAGCTCCGGAGCGTCGTCCTCGACCACCGGGCCCACCGAGCCGATCCACCGGGGCGGAGCGCACCGCGAGAGCGAGAACCCGACCGTCCCCTACCCCTCCTCCTCGGCCCCCCAGCCGCCGTACACGCCGAACGCGACGGCCGGCAACGAGGCGCAGCCCGTCTCCCAGCCCGCCCGCTACGGGCAGTACGCGCCGCCCGCCGCGAACACCCTGCACGGCTCCGAGGAGCCGCCCTCCTCGAGCCCCTTCGGCCCGGGCGCCGAGTACACCCCCGCCCCCACCGCCACGAAGCGCCGAGCCGGAGTGGGCGTCGTCGCGGCGCTCGCCATCGGCGCGGTCGTGGGCGGAGTCGCGGGAGCCGGCGTGTTCGGCCTCTGGTCCGCCTCCAACGGCGGCGGGACCCGCGTGGTCTCCGCCGGCGGCTCGCAGACGATCACGGTCAACAACGCCGAGGACGCGACGACCGCCACCGCGGTCGCCGCCAAGGCCACTCCGAGCGTCGTCACCATCGCGGTGAGCGGCAGCTCGTCCGCCGGCACCGGCTCCGGCATCGTGCTCTCGAAGGACGGCTACGTCCTGACCAACACCCACGTGGTCACCCTCGACGGCGAGATCGCGAACGGCGCCGTCTCGGTCACGACCAGCGACGGCCGGATCTTCGACGCGACCGTCGTCGGCACCGACCCGACCCTCGACCTCGCCGTCATCAAGCTGACCGGCGCGACCGACCTCAGCCCGATGACGTTCGCGGACTCCACCAAGATCAACGTCGGCGACACGGCGGTCGCCATCGGCGCCCCGCTCGGCCTCTCCGGCACGGTGACCGACGGCATCGTCAGCGCGCTCAACCGCAGCATCCAGGTCGCCTCCTCGGCGGCTCCGGACGACTCGGGCGACAGCTCGAGCGGCGGCACCGAGAGCCCGTTCAACTTCGACATCCCGGGCCAGCAGGAGCCGACCCAGGCGAAGAGCACCATCTCGCTGCCCGTCATCCAGACCGACGCGGCGATCAACCCGGGCAACTCCGGCGGCGCGCTGCTCGACAGCGACGGCGAGCTGATCGGCGTGAACGTCGCGATCGCGAGCGCAGGCCAGTCCTCCTCGAGCGGCCAGTCCGGCAACATCGGAGTCGGATTCGCGATCCCGAGCGCGATCGCCGAGCGCATCGCGAAGGAGATCATCGCGAACGGCTCCGCCTCGCACGGCCTGCTCGGCGCGAGCGTCTCCGACTCGACCGCGGACGTCCTCGGCGCCCGCATCGAGGAGGTCTCCGGAGGCGGTGCCGCGCAGGCGGCCGGTCTCGCCAAGGGCGACATCATCACCGCGATCGACAGCACTCCGATCACGAGCGCGTCCGACCTCACCGCGCAGGTCCGCGCGCAGGCCGCGAACGCCGCGGTCGAGCTGACCTACGTCCGCAACGGCCAGAGCTACCAGGCGAAGGCGACGCTCGGCCAGATGGCCGCCGGCTGACCCTCCGCCACCGCGCACAGCCCCTCGAGGATCCGTCCCCGGGGGGGCTGACCCTCCGCCGCCGCGCACAGCCCCTCGAGGATCCGTCCCCGGGGGGCTGTTCCGCGTCCGGGCCCGGCCCGGGGCGCGGCGCTCCCCGCTGGTAGGGTGGTGGATCCCTGCGCCCGCGCTCCTCCCGCACGAACTGGACCCATGCAGCACGAGATCCCGGAAGACGACCTCTCCGACCTGCCCGGCGTCTCCTACGTCATGCCCGTCCTCAACGAGGTCGCCCACGTGCGCGCCGCGGTCGACTCGCTGCTGCATCAGGACTACACCGGCCCCTTCGACGTCGTCCTCGCCGTCGCCCCGAGCATCGACGGCACGGAGCGGCTCGTCGCCGAGCTGAGCGCGGCCGACCCGCGGATCCGCGTCGTGCCGAACGAGGTCGGCTCCACTCCTGCGGGCCTCAACGCCGCGATCCGCGCCTCGCGCCACCCGGTCGTCGTCCGGGTCGACGCGCACTCCGTCCTGCCGCCCGAGTACGCGCGCACGGCGGTCGAGGCGCTGCAGCGCTCCGGAGCGGCGAACGTCGGCGGAGTGATGGCGGCGGAGGGCCTCACCCCGTTCCAGCGCGCGGTCGCCCGGGCCTACGGCTCCCGCATCGGGCTGGGCGGCACGCCCCACCACGTGGGAGGCGAGGAGGGCCCGGCCGACACGGTGTACCTCGGCGTCTTCCGCCGCTCCGCCCTCGAGCGCGCCGGCCTGTTCGACGAGCGCTTCAAGCGCGGGCAGGACTGGGAGCTGAACCGGCGGCTGCGCGAGCGCGGCGAGGTCGTCTGGTTCACTCCGCGCCTCACCGTCACCTACCGGCCGCGGCCCTCGATGCGCGCGCTGCTCCGGCAGTTCCTCTCGACCGGGATGTGGCGGGGCGAGCTCACCCGGATGTTCCCGGCCTCGCGGTCGCTGCGCTACTTCGCTCCGCCCGTGCTCGTCGCGATGCTCGCGATCGGGCTGCTCGTCGGGCTGGCGGGAGTCGTCCAGGTGCTCGCCGGAGCCGCGCCCTGGCTCCTGCTCGGGTTCGCGGTGCCCGCCGCCTACCTCCTCCTGGTGGCGGCGGCCACTCTCGTGGTCGCGCGGCCGGACGGCGCGCGTGCGATGCTGTGGTTCGCCGTGGTCATCCCGGCGGTCCACGTGGCCTGGGGGACCGGCTTCGTGCTCGGCTTCGCCGGGCTGACCAGCAACATCTCCGCCCACCGCCACCAGCCGCGGTCCGACTCGCCGAGGGGCGCATGACCACGACGACGAGACCCCGCTCCATCGCCGAGCTGCGCGCCGTCGCGCAGCCCCCGGAGGTGCGCGGGCGCCGCAACGCCGAGCACTGGACGGCGTCGCTCTACCTGCGCCGCTTCTCGCCCTACCTGACCTGGCTGCTGCTGAAGACCTCGATCTCGGCGAACGGCGTCACCGGGCTGATGATCCTGGTCGGCTGGAGCGCGGCGGCAGCCCTCCTGATCCCGGGGATCGCCGGAGCGGCGCTGGCGCTGCTCCTCGGCCAGCTGCAGATGCTGGTGGACTGCTGCGACGGCGAGGTCGCGCGCTGGCGCCGCACGTCCTCGCCGGCGGGCGTGTTCCTCGACAAGGTCGGGCACTACACGACCGAGGCGCTGATCCCGATCGCGCTCGGGCTGCGGGCGGCGGGCGTCCCGTTCGAGGCGCCGGCGGACTTCCTCTGGACCACGATCGGCTTCGCCCTGGCCCTGGTGATCGTCCTCAACAAGGCGCTCAACGACATGGTGCACGTGGCGCGCGCGAACGCCGGTCTCACGAAGCTGGCCGACACGAAGGGCGAGGCGGTGCCGTCCTCGTCCGGGCTGGCGGGGCTTCGCCGCGCGGCCCGCTTCCTGCCCTTCCATCGCCTCTACCACTCCGTCGAGCTGACGATGCTGGCCTTCGCGACCGCCCTCGTGGGCCTCGTCGTCGGAGCGGGCACGGCCGACCGGGTCCTCGTCGGGGCGCTGCTGCCGCTCGCCCTCCTCGCCCTGGTCGGCCACTTCGTCGCGATCATGGCGTCCAAGCGTGTCCGCTCCTGAGCCGCGGGTCGGCGTCGTCGTCCTGACGCAGGGGACCCGGCCCGACGACCTCGCCGCGGGGCTGGCCGGCGTCCTCGCGCAGGAGGGCGTCGAGCTGGACGTCGTCTGCGTCGGCAACGGCTGGGAGCCGGACGGCCTGCCCGAGGGAGTGCGCGCCCTGGCGCTCCCCGAGAACCTCGGCATCCCGGCGGGCCGGAACGCCGGAGTCGACGCCGTCGCGGGGGAGTACCTCTTCTTCCTCGACGACGACGCCCGGATCCCGTCTCCCCGCTTCCTCGTCGACGCGGTCGCGCTGCTCGCCTCGAACCGCCGCATCGGCCTGGTGCAGCCCCGCGTCGACAGCACGGACGGCACCCCGAGCCCGCGGCGCTGGATCCCGCGGATCCTCAAGGGCGACCCCCGCCGCTCCGGCCCCGTCTTCTCGGTCTGGGAGGGAGCGGTCGTGCTGCGGCGCGACGTGTTCGCCTGGACGGGCGGCTGGGCGGCTCCGTTCTTCTACGCCCACGAGGGCATCGAGCTGGCCTGGCGGGTCTGGGACACGGGTCGCACCGCCTGGTACGCGGGAGAGCTCGTCGCCCAGCACCCGGTCATCCAGCCGACCCGTCACGCCGACTACTACCGGCTGAACGCGCGCAACCGCGTCTGGCTCGCCCGCCGCAACCTCGCTGCACCTCTGGCGCTCGTCTACGTGGCGTCCTGGACCGCGATCCAGTGCCTCCGCTGGCGTCGCGACCCGGCCGCCCTGCGCGCCTGGTTCGCCGGCTGGCGGGAGGGATGGCGCTCGGATCCGGGCGGCCGGCGCGTCCTCTCGGCCCGCACGGTGCTCCGGATGGCGTTCGCCGGGCGTCCGCCGATCGTCTAGCATCGGGGAATCCGCCCCCGCCGGGGCCCCCGAAAGGACGACGGTGTTCGATTCGACCCAGCTCTCCCCGCCCGAGCGCGCCGAGGCGGAGACGACCCCTGCCGGACCGGACCTCCTCTTGGCGGTTCGCGAGCGCCTCGGCGCCGTCGACGACGAGTTCTCCGGCCGCCTCGACGAGCACCTCCCGCGCCTGGTCGATCTGCTCGCCACGGTGTACGCCGGCCGCGAGGACCTCGAGGACCAGCTGGTCGCGATCGTCGAGCTCGCCGCCGCCTCCTGGGAGGAGCGGCCCGAGGAGCTCCGCGCGCTCGACCGCGCCCGCGAGCAGCACCCGACCTGGTTCCTCTCGAACAAGGCTCTGGGCGGGGTCTGCTACGTCGACCGCTACGCGGGCGACCTCGAGGGGCTGCGCGCCGAGATCCCGTACCTCCGCGAGATCGGCCTGAACTACCTGCACCTGATGCCGCTCTTCGATGCGCCCGAGGGCGAGTCGGACGGGGGCTACGCGGTCTCGAGCTACCGGCGCGTGCGACCGGACCTCGGCGACATGGAGCAGCTCCGCGGGCTGGCCTCCGAGCTGCGCGAGCAGGGCATCGCACTCGTGGTCGACTTCGTCTTCAACCACACCTCGAACGAGCACGAGTGGGCGCAGCGCGCGCTGGCCGGCGAGCCGCGCTTCGAGGACTACTACTGGATCTACCCGGACCGGGAGCAGCCCGACGCCTTCGAGCGCACGACGCGCGAGATCTTCCCGGACGACCATCCCGGCTCCTTCGTTCAGCTGGAGGACGGGCGCTGGGTCTGGGCCACGTTCCACCGCTACCAGTGGGACCTCAACTACTCCAACCCCGAGGTGTTCCGGGCGATGGCGGGAGAGATGCTCTTCCTCGCCAATCAGGGCGTCGACGCCCTGCGGATGGACGCGGTCGCGTTCATCTGGAAGGAGCTCGGCACCACCTGCGAGTCGCAGCCGCAGGCGCACCTGCTGCTGCGCGCGTTCAACGAGGTCTGCCGCCTGGCCGCTCCGGCGCTGCTGTTCAAGTCCGAGGCGATCGTGCACCCCGACGAGGTGATCGAGTACATCGACGTCGAGGAGTGCCAGCTCTCGTACAACCCGCTGCAGATGGCGCTCACCTGGGAGGCGCTCGCCACCCGCGACGTCCGTCTCCTCTCGCAGGCCCTCGAGCGCCGGCACGCCCTCCCCGAGGGCACGGCCTGGGTCAACTACGTGCGCGGGCACGACGACATCGGCTGGACCTTCGCCGACGAGGACGCCGCCGAGCTCGGGATCGACGCGGCCGGCCACCGCCGCTTCCTCAACGACTTCTACACGGACCGGTTCGACGGCACCTTCGCCCGCGGAGTGCCGTTCCAGGAGAACCCGCGCACCGGCGACCGCCGCGTCTCGGGCACCACCGCGTCCCTCGCCGGAGTGGAGGCGGGCGACGCCTACGGGATCGACCGCGTGCTGCTCGCGCACTCGATCGCCCTGAGCACCGGCGGGCTGCCGCTGCTCTACCTCGGCGACGAGGTCGGCCAGCTCAACGACCACGGCTACCTCGACGACCCGACGACGGCCGGCGACTCGCGCTGGGTGAACCGGCCCCGCCGCCCCGCGGAGCGCTACGACGAGCGCGAGGTCCCGGGGACGGCCGCGAGCGAGGTCTTCGGCGGGCTGCTGCACCTCATCGCCGTGCGCAAGGCCGTGCCGATGTTCGCGGGCACCGAGCTGAGCGTCTTCGACCCGGTCAACGACCACGTGCTCGGCTACCAGCGCCCCGGCGACGGGGAGTCGGTGCTCGTGCTCGCGAACGTGTCGGACGAGGTCCAGGAGGTCGCGGCCGAGCGGTTCGGCGGGTTCGCCGCGGAGGCGGTCGACCTGGTCACCGAGATCGCGGTCGACCTGCGCGAGGGCTTCCGTCTCGCGCCGCTGCAGTTCGTCTGGCTGAGGGTGACCCCGGCCTGATCGGCCCGCGCGACGCCCCCGGCGTGGGGGCCGTCGCCGGTACCCTGGGGCGGATGACTCCCGCTCCCCGTGCCCTGATCGCCCGCCTCCGCACCGACGCGCGACTCGCGCGCAAGGTGGGCGGCGAGCTTCTCGCGGCTCGCCGGGCCCGCCACGCGGTGACCCGGCTGCTCGCGGAGCGCGGGCCGCTGCCCGAGGGCCGGTTCGAGATCGGCGTCTACTTCGCCGACGGCGACATCAACCTGTACCAGCTGCGGCAGTGGTACCGGCCGCTGGCCGAGCTGGCGGAGACGCATCCGGTCGTGCTCCTCAGCCGCAACGCCGGCGCCGCGGAGGTGCTGCTGCGCGAGAGCCCGGTCCCGGTCGCCTACGTCCGCTCCGTCTCCGACCTCGAGGGCACCATCGCGAGCCAGCCGCTGCGGATCGTGCTCTACGTCAATCAGAACGCCCGCAACTTCCAGATGATGCGCTACGGGCGCCGCTGGCACGTCTTCGTCAATCACGGCGAGAGCGACAAGATGTACATGACGACGAACCAGTTCAAGGCGTACGACTACAGCATGATCGCCGGGGACGCCGCCCTGGCCCGGCTGCGCCGCGTGCTCTGGGACTACGACTTCGACAGGCGCGCCCTCGCCATCGGCCGTCCTCAGGCGGACCACTTCGCCGGCGCCGTGCCGTTCACGCCCGACGAGCGCCGAGTGGTGCTCTACGCGCCGACCTGGGAGGGCGACCGCCTCGCCGCGGGCTACGGCTCGATCCGGAGCCACGGCACGGCCCTCGTGCGCGGGCTCCTGGCCGACCCGCGGTTCCGGCTCGTTTACCGCCCGCATCCCCGCAGCGGCGCGGTCGACTCCGACTACGCCGCGGCCGACCGGGCGATCGTCGCGATGATCGCCGCCGCCAACGCGGCCGATCCGCGCGCCGGTCACGTGCACGACACCGGTGCCGAGCTCGGCTGGCAGCTCGCCGCCGCCGACCTCGCGATCCTCGACGTGTCGGCGATGGTCTACGACCGGCTGGCCACGGGGCGCCCGCTGCTGGTCACCCGGCCCGTCAGCGCCGAGGCCGAGGTCGACGAGAGCGGCTACCTCGGCGACGCGGAGTGGCTGCACGCCGAGGACGCCTCCGCGATCATCGCGCGGATCGACAGCGCCGAGCACGATCCGGAGTCGGTCGAGCGGCTGGAGCGCTGGGTGCACCGCTACTTCGGCGACACGTCGCCCGGAGCGGCCACGCGGCGCTTCCACGAGGCGATCGAGCACCTGCTCACCGAGTGGGAGCGGCACGCCGCTCTGCACCGGGGCGACGGCGCGGTCGACGACCACGATCCGGAGGGCTGAGCGGGCGGGAGCACCGCTCGAACGGCCGCGTCAAGGGTGGGCCGGTCGCCGGGCGGCCTCCCGGTGCCCCGCTACGCTCGTCCCATGATGACCCCGCGCGCCTTCGCCCGCTCCCGCCGGCGCCGGTCGGCACCCGCCCAGCCCGCGGTCGAGCCGGACATCGTGGTCTCCGCCGACCCGGAGAAGCCGGTCTTCACGATCCGCTCCTTCCGCATCGGCCTGTTCGGTGCGCTCGGCGTGCTGGTGGCGCTCGTCCTGGGCGGCCTCGTCGTGCAGCTGGGCACGGTGCTGACCTACATCTTCGTGGCGCTGTTCTTCGCGCTCGGCCTCGATCCGCTGGTCTCCTGGCTCGAGAGCAAGCGCCTGCCGAGGCCGCTCGCGATCACAGCGGTATTCGCCGCGGTGGTGCTGATCTTCGCCGGCCTGCTGGTCTACATCATCCCGATCCTGGTCGAGCAGCTGACGATTTTCGTCACGAGCGCCCCGCAGATCGTCACCGACATCGCCTCGCAGCAGTGGGTGCTCGACCTCGAGCAGCAGCTGCGCGGCGTGATCGACATCGACGAGCTGATCGAGAGCGTCCAGAGCTTCATCGGCAACCCCAACAACCTGCTCTCGCTCGGCGGCGGACTGATCGCGGTCGGGACCGGGATCGCCAGCGGCGTGACCGGCGCCGTCATCGTGCTGATCCTGACGCTGTACTTCCTCGCGTCGCTGCGCTCGATGAAGGCCGTCGCCTATCGCTTCGCCCCCGCCTCGCACCGCGCGAAGGCGCACGACGTCGGCGACGAGATCACCGGCGCCGTGGGCCGCTACGTGGTCGGCCAGGTCTCGCTCGCCGGCGTGAACGGCGTGCTCACGTTCATCCTGCTGCTCTCGATCGGCGCCCCGGTGCCGGCGCTGCTGGCCTGCGTCGCGTTCCTCGGCTCCCTGATCCCGCTGGTCGGCACTCTCTCGGGTGCCGTGATCATCTCGCTCGCCTGCCTCCTGGCCTCGCCGCTGACCGCGCTGGTCGCCGCGATC